>PUKW01000190.1 GCA_003550665.1 Paracoccaceae bacterium
CGGCGACCATCACGTTGGACCGGATGGTGAAGGTGTCGGGCGACTGGCCGAAGGCGCCGCGCAGCGCGGTGACCTCCTCGTCGGGGGCGGTGCCATACACGAAGTCGACGGGGAAGGTGACAATGCCGTCGCTGACGATGGTGATCTCGGCGTCGCCAAGGCGGGTGACGGCGGGCGCCTGGCTGGTCGCGGGCTGCATGCGGCACCTCCCTGTCGTTGCGTCGGCATGCGGGCCGGCCGTGGAACCGGCGCGCTCCTGCTGCGGTGCAGTTTAGGCATGCCGGCGGCACGCCGCTTGGGGGTTTCGTGGGGATTTCGTGGGGATTCCGGGGTTTCCCAACTGACGTCCTACGCGACATCACCTCGACCTGCACGGGATCCTCGCTTCAGGAAACAGGGCGGCAAGTCCGGGATAACGGCCCGTGATTTTCAAGCGCCGGCAATAGGCTGGGACCGGTCTGCTGCGCCTGCAACTCCACGCCCATACTTCTTACCAGCAGAGCCAAGCGGGGGATCTCCGCCTGGAGCCCGGGCGGCAGCACCCGGCCGACGCCGATGTGCTGTCAGGCATTTGCCGGCGCGCCGGCCTGCGCCTCCGCCATCAACCGCTTGAGATTGATCAGCGCCGACTCCGTATTTTCGGTCAAGCGGATGACGGCCTCCTGCATCTTCGGGTCCTCCATGTGGTTTGCAGCGCCGCGCTCGATGTTGAGCCGGGAGTCTTCCAGCCACGCCTCGATATCCGGTTCCCGGGACCATTCCACACGTGCCAGCATCGAGACACAGGTGTTCGAAATCCAGTCATAGGCATGGTTCGGATAAGGATTGGGCGGGCAGAGACGGTTCTTGTCGGCGTCGTCCCCCCGGGTCGCTTCGATATAGCCGATTAAGGCGGCATTGAAGTGAGGAAAGCCCGTGCGGACGGGCTGGATGCGGATCCGGTCCGGCTCGAAGATGGGGCACGCGGGGCGCGGGCGGATGATGCGGTGCGCGCCGGCATCCTCGCCGGTGTAGTCGTGCAGGCCGAAGAAGCGCACCTGGCCGGAGGGCAGGAACTGATCCTCGAGCGCGCGCTGGTAGTAGTCGCAGATCTTGGCGGCGGTGGCGGCTTTGTAGTAGCCGGCGTTGGGGCCGATCTGTTCGATGGTGTCATTGCCGAGTTGGCGGGAGTTGATCCCGTAGATCGCGGAGGGCATGTGGAGCCGTACGAAGGGGTAGGCATCGTTCCAGTGGCCGCCCGGGCGGTGGCGGCAGTCGACCATGACGACGTCTGCGTCGCTCTCTTCGATGAGGGCGTCGGTGAAGGCCATTCCGCAGGCCCCGGCGCCGATAACCTGGTAATCCGTCTCGATGGTGCTCATTGGTCGCCTCCCGTTGTTGGCTTGAAGGGCATGATGCCGACGCTGGCGATCTTGGCGTCGCCGAGGCGGGTGACAGCGCAAGCGCGGCTGGCCCGGCTCTGCGTGCGGCACCACCGGTCGTTGCATCGCCGGTGCGCTGGCCGTTTCGCCTGCGCCTCCTGACACGGGGCAGATTAGGCATGCCGGCGGCGCGGCGCTTGCGGATTTCGTGGGGATTTTCCGGGCGGATTCGGCATTCGCCGAGCGACGTCCTTGAGGTGGCCTGCGATCCGGCAAACCCGAATGTCAGCTCCGGGAGCGCCGCCCGTGATGGTGGCATGGCGACAGTGGGCTGCACCGGCGGAACGGTCCGGTCACGAGGGTTGCGGAAATGACCAATGGTCGGTCCGGGGAAGCTGAACTGCGGCACAAATCAATGCCGCGTGACCGGCGCGGAGGCGGGTGCGTGCGGAACGTGGCGGCGAACATCGACTTTGCAAATTCCGCTTCCTGCGCCGCGCCGGGGATCGTGCCGGGCGCCGCGCGCGTTTCCGGCATCCATGTCGGCATTGCTGCAGATGCAAGCACCGATCACGTATTTGCGCCGCTTGTCTCGATACCCAGACCCTCGGCGCAATGCGGATGCGACCACGAGGACATTGAAGCCGTCGGTCGCGGGATTACCTCCGCGTGCTGACGCCTCGGGGATCGCGGCACCGGATCACAAGGGGGAAAGAGTGTTGACACCAACCGGTCGGGCAGGGATCCGGCGTGCGCCGGTGGGCGGCCGAGGGAGTCTTTGCACCTGCGCTGGAGAAGGGTGTAGCGTGTCCCGGGCTCTCGGAGCCGACCAGTTTGTTGCGCATCGGGTCGCCATCCCCGCACCGGGCATCGGTGCGCGAACCGGTGGGGGCGGCGGTGCGGGATGATCCGCGCATCATGGGGCTTGTGCGCCTGATCGGGGCCGCGCTTCGCCCGCCGCCCGGTATCGGGCGAATCGCGCTGGCGCTCGTCATGGGAGGCCTGTGTCATCTGGCTTTCGCCGCCGCGGTGCTGGCCATGATCGTGGCGATGTTCTTCGGCCTGAGCGAAAGCTTCGGCGCCGTGCCCTGGCCCTGGGCGGTGCTGGCCAATGCCGCGCTGATCGCGCAGTTTGCGCTGCTGCACTCGGCGCTGCTGACCGGGCCGGGCGGGCGCCTGCTGGCCCGGCTGATCCCCGGCCCGTACGGTGCGACGCTTGCCACGACCTCCTACGCGCTGATCGCGTCGCTGCAGCTTCTGGCGCTGTTCGCGCTCTGGACGCCCTCCGGCATCGTCTGGTGGCGGGCCGAGGGCGTGGCGCTCTGGGTCGTCTGCGCGGCCTATGCGGCGTCCTGGCTGCTCCTGATCAAGGCGAGCTTCGACGCGGGCGCCGAGGTTCAGTCGGGCGCGCTGGGCTGGATGTCGCTGATGGCGCGCATTCGGCCGAAATTCCCCGACATGCCGACGCGGGGGCTGTTTCGCGTGATCCGGCAGCCGATCTATGTGGCCTTCGCGCTCACGCTCTGGACCGTGCCGGTCTGGACGCCGGACCAACTGGCGCTCGCCATCAGCTACACGGCCTATTGCCTGCTGGCCCCGCGCCTGAAGGAGCGGCGCTTCGCCGAACGATACGGCGCGCGGTTCGACCGCTATCGCGCCGAGGTTCCCTACGCCATCCCGCGACGGGGTCACCATGATGCGCAATGAGCCGACCGGTCATCATGGCGCCGCTCCGCCCGGACGCGCGCCGGTTATCGGCGCCGCCCCGGCGCGCATCGTGATCGCTCATCCGGGCGATGCGTGCGGCACCCGTCCGAAGCCGTTCGCGATCCTCGACGGCGGCATCGCCCGCAACCACACCACGCAATCGAAAGACCGGACATGCTGATCCTCGCCCTTCTGACCACGGCCCTGCTCTTTGGCGGTATGGTCCTCTACGCGTTCGGCTTCGCGGCGTTCCTGTTCACCGCGCTGCCGCCGGATACCGCGGGCGCCACGATCCGCCGCGCATTTCCGCATTTCTACCTATTCGTGATGATCTGTGCTGCGGTCGCGGCGGCGCTGCTCTGGCATTCTGATCGCTGGGGCGCAGGCGCGCTCGCCCTGATCGCGATCACCACGGTGCCCACGCGCGAGCTGCTCATGCCCGCGATCAACCGGGCCACCGACACGGGCGCGACAAGCCGGTTCAAGTGGCTGCACGGGCTGTCGGTGCTGATCACGCTGGCTCATATCGGGCTGGCAGGCCTTGTCCTCGCGCGGTTCGCCCAAGGAGGCGTTGCATGACGGATCTACCCCGCGAGGATGTGCAGTCCTATCCGCGCCCGCCGGCACTGGAGCCGGTGGCGCAGCGCATCGTGATCGATCTCGGCGGCGTGCGCGTCGCGGACAGCGTGGGCGCCCTGCGCGTGCTGGAGACGCATCATGCGCCGACCTACTACCTGCCGCACGCGGATGTTCATGCCGCCCTGCGCCCGGCCTCCGGCAGCAGCTTTTGCGAATGGAAGGGGGCGGCGCGGTATTTCGACGTGATCGCCGGCGCGGCAACCGCCCCGCGCGCCGCCTGGAGCTACGAGCACCCGACGCCGCGCTTCGCGCCGCTGGCGGGGTATCTCGCCTTCTACGCCGGATCGATGGACGCGGCATGGGTGGGCGCGCTCCGCGTGATCGCGCAACCGGGGGATTTCTACGGCGGCTGGGTGACCCCGAACCTCGACGGCCGCATCAAGGGCGCGCCCGGAACGCGCCATTGGTAGCGGCACGTCGCACCGTGCGCGCGCAGCATCCGCCGGGATCTTCCGACACATGCCACATGGCACGGATGGCCAGTCACCCGCCGACCTGATCTGGACACCCGGGGCGACAGGGGCGCCCCCGGGCCGAAAACCACTGACGAAACGCTCGAGCCGCGTTCAGGCAAACTGAACCACGTAATCGGGTGGGGGCCGAATGCATTGAACGTCGCGGGGGGCGAAGGGAGCGTTATCGAGCCTCAACGATTGGCTGACGCACTGTCGCAATGGTCGTCTGGATTTGATCAATGGCCCGGCTCTTGCCCACGGGCTGCCGGGCAGCGCCGCGTTCTCGTATGCGTTGAATTGCGCTATGGTTCTGGTATCGGCACGCCGTCTCGGAAGCCATGGAGGTTTGGATCCATGGACTCGGTGACATCGGCTGATGGCACACGGATTGCTCATAAGCGTAGCGGCAATGCTCCGCCGCTCGTGCTCGTCCACGGTTCGACTGCCAATCACACGCGCTGGGCCGCTATCCTGCCCGAACTCCAGAATGCGTTCACTGTCATCGCCATGGAGCGCCGCGGCCGCGGCGAAAGCGGTGACGCGGCGGCCTATTCGCGGGATCGGGAATACGACGACGTCGTCGCGGTTGTCGAAGCGGCGGGGGGTGGTGTCAGCCTGCTGGGCCACTCCTTCGGTGCGCTATGCGCAATGGAGGCCGCGCTCAGGGTCGATGACCTGCGCCGGCTGGTGCTCTACGAACCGTTGTTTCCGATGGATGAGGGGCCGATCATTCCCGCGAGCTGCGTGAGCGGCTTGGTGCGATAATGGAAAGCGGCGATCGCGACGCGTTCCTGACAGTCTTCCTGCGGGAGATTGCCGACGTGTCTGACGAGCAGATTGTTGCAATGCGCGCCGATCCCTCCTGGAGTGACCGCGTTGCTACCGCACACACCGCACTGCGAGAGTTGCCTGACGACTATCGCTTTGACCCTGCGCGCTTTCACGGTCTTGATGTTCCAACCCTCCTGCTGCTTGGTGGCAATAGCTCCGCCGACTTCAAGGCGAGCAGGCGCGCGCTCGACGCCGCATTGCCGAACAGCCGGATCGCCATTCTGAAGGGGCAGGACCATACCGCCATGAACACCGCAACTGAACTGCCCGTGCGCTAGGTTACAGGTTTCCTTTCCGGCTGAGCCGCTGTTACACCAAGATGCCGCAGATCGGCTCCATTTGCGCCCCTGATGTGATCGCAGTGCCAGCAGCGGAAAATCCTGTCGCGTGTGGCCGGATATTGACTCCCACCTGTGTGCGCCACGACACTCCGGGTGCATGCGGGTAGCCACCCGGGGCGGCGCGGCGTCGCTGATGGTGGCGTCGAGGCTGGCGCCAGCATGTATCGCCCCCGGGTGGGGCGCGACACCTGGGGTGGGGAATTGATCACCGGCGATCAGCCTGCGCCGTCAGGAAGGGAGGCCACCATGCGCTGCATCCTTGCGACGAGTCTTGCCCTCTGTGCCGCCCCAGCGCTTGCACAGCCCGAGCCGGCGACCGGCACCGAGATCGAGGCCGCGATCAGCGGCAATACCCTCTACAGCGAGATCGATGATGCGGGCACTTCGCGGGATTACTTCGCGGAGGACGGGGAGATGCGCGGCAATGATGATGTCGATTCGACCTGGACCATCGAGGATGATGCGCTGTGCATGACCTTCAATGCCGGCTCCGATTGCTGGCAGCTCGCCATCGACGGCAACAGCGTCACGTGGCTGCGTGACGGCGAGGCGGTGGGGACAGCCGAGATCCGCACGGGCAACCCCGAGGAATTCTGAGGTCGCGCACATCGTAATGAAAAATCGGGCCTTTTGCGGCATGGAGCGCTTGATGGGCGACGACAATCCGGCGAGTTTCCGCGAGGCTTCGGCCAAAGCGAGCGACGTCGTCACGATGTCCCGGAGCCCGCCTGGGCCATGACGAGCGCGCTGATATACTGACCTGGGAGTTGATGTGATGCGATACTTGATGGCCGCCTTGATACTGTCATTGATACCCGGCGCGGCGATGGCAGAGGTGTTCGACCGCGCGGCGGAGGCAACCGGCGCCAGCGATGACGACGCGGCCTTGGAGGAATGGCAGTCGCTTGCCCAGGAAGGCGATCCGGCCGCGCAGAACAACCTCGGATGGATGCATGACGCGGGTCAGGGCGTGGCGCAGGATCACGCCGAGGCCGTGCGCTGGTATCGAAAGAGCGCTGAACAGGGGTTTGCAAAAGCGCAAGCCAATCTCGGCAAGATGTATGCGCGCGGGCTCGGCGTCGAGGAGGATAACCGCTTGGCGTATCTCTGGCTCGACGTTGCCGCGAGGGACCTTGAGAGCGCGTATGAGCCGCGCGACATCGTTGCAGCGCGGATAACGGTCGACGAGTTGTTCGAGGCACGCGATCAGGCGTGGGACTGCGTGCGGGCGTCCGACTACGAAAGCTGCGAATGGTGAGATAATGCTGCACCTCGGGAGGGACGATCCGCGCGACTGGAGCGCGGCGCGTTCATCCGCAGTGCGCCGTGCGGTCGAGATCGACAGCCAGCGTGTCGGTGAGCCCATCGGGCTGCACGAGGCCGCATGCAAACGGTGCAGGCAACGCCTTGGGGACGGTCGAGGGGCGCCCGGCTGCATGCGAAGGGCCGCGCGTTCCAGAGGCTGTGACCTGGCCATGCCGAGCGCTGTCATCGTCCGCCTTCATGTGCCATGGCAACCTGTCCCGTGACAGCGCAGGTTCCCGTGCCGTGGCATCGGGGGTGCCACGGCCGGTTCCGCCCGGCGGAGCAGCGGCGGGGGCAGACAGGGTCGTGCGCGCCGATCGGCTGAAGAGAAAGCGGCCCTGCGGGCGCAAATTCGGCACCTTATGCGTTGCGTCTGCCGCGCCGCTTCGCCAGACAGTCCCGGCCACAGCCGAGAGGTCCCGCGTGTTCGACTATCCGCTCCTTTGGGGCATCGGCGGTCTGCTGCTCGGCGGCGTCCTGAAGGGCGCCACGGGGGCCGGGGGCCCGATCATCGCGATCCCGGCGCTGACGATGGCTTTCGACGTGCGCACGGCCGTCACGCTCATGCTGGTGCCCAACCTTCTCACCAATATCGGTCAGGCCTGGAGCTATCGCCGCGACCTTCTTTCGCGCGGCTATCTGGTTCAGTTTGCCGGCGGCGGCATGGTCGGCGTCGTGATCGGGAGTGTGATGCTCGTCATGGTCTCCGCGGAGGCGCTTTCGCTGCTCGTGGCGATCGCGGTGCTCGGCTATGTGGGATTGCGGGTTCTGAAGCCCGGCCTGTGGCTGCCGCCGATCCTGGCGACGCGTCTGGCCATGCCGGCCGGCCTCGCGGGCGGTGCGCTTCAGGGTGCGACAGGCATATCCGCGCCGGTCTCGCTCACCTTCCTGAACGCGCAGCGGCTGACGCGGCCGCAGTTCATCGGCACGATTTCGGTCTTCTTCGTCGTCGTGACCGGGGCGCAGATCCCGGCGCTTTACGCCTTCGGCCTCGTCGACCTTGCGCGGCTCGGTCACGGTTTCGGCGCGCTCGGCCTCGTGCTGCTCGGGATGCCGCTCGGGGCATGGCTGGGCGGCCGCTTTTCCGCGACCGCGTTCGATCGCGCAATCCTGGCCCTGCTCAGCGTGCTGGCACTCAAGATCCTTGCCGAAGTGCTTCTCGGCGTTGCAGCGTGACGGCAGACCGGGCTCCCCCGCGACCATGACCCGCGCGACGCTCGACCCCGCGAGGTCGATCCCCGCCACGTCCGCGCGCTCGGCGGGGTGGGCGGCGCAAGAAGGTGTCAGAACGACGACCTGCGGGGCGAGGAGCATCCGGATCCACGAGGCGGTGCTTCAGGCCAGCGGCAACCGGCAACTCGGCAATGTCAGCCGGCAACTCCGGCTGCCGGTGATCATGAGCCGGGTCAGCGCGCTGCTCACGCCCCAAACGCTTGCGCGCTCCCTTGCCGAGCATCGCGACATCGCGCAAGCGATCCTCGCGGGTGAGCCCGTCGCGTCGGAACAGCTCATGCAGGAGCATCTCCGGTGCGCTGCCGAGCTTACGAACTCGGCATCGGACTCCGTTGGCGGGCGTTGAATCGCGCCGCCAGACGGATCCGCGGAGTCCCGCGAGGCAGCTCGTGACCGGGGTAGGGCGCTACCCGGGCCGCCGCCGTCACGACCGCAGGGCGTCGAAATCGAAACCCGCCCTGGGTGCTGCCGACCCCAGCAGCCGCGCCAGCGTCACGATCAGAAGCGGCAGCAGGAGCGCGGCGAGATAGGCGCCGAGCAGATGTCCGCGCGTCATCGCCGGGTCGGGAAACAGGGCGAGCCCGGCGACAAGCCCCGCGCCGGTGGCGCAGACGGCGACGCGGCCCGACAGATGGGCGCTGTAAAGGCCGATGACCGCCGGTCCGGCTGCCGCCACGCAGAGCAGGTTGGCGAGCAGGAACAGGTAGAGCACGCTCCAGCCCTGCGACGCCACCAGAAGCGCCGGCACCGCCACGACCACCCCCGACCAGCGCGCCAGCATCAACAGGCGCCGGCCCGACAGCGCCGGAAAGGCGCGCGGCAGATCGGCGGTCACGATGCTGGAGATGGCGTTGAGGGCGGTATCGGCGCTGCTCATCACCAGAGCAACGCCGAGCAGCACCACGACGACCGCAAGCCACGCCGGCGCCGCCTCGAGCACCACCGCGAACAGCGCCACCGAGGGCTCATCCACCAGCCCCGCGCCCATCGCCACGAAGCCGAAGGCCCCGAGAATCAGGATGATCGGCATCACCGCCAGCCCCGCGACCACGAAACCGCGCACCATCGCGCGGCCGTCGCGCGCGGCATAGACGCGCTGCCAGTAGCCCTGGTTGAACAGGCTCGTCGCGGTGAGGCCGAGGATCAGGCTCGCCGCCGTCTCCCAGCCCGAAAGGTTCGCCAGAGACACGAGCTCGGGCCGCTCCGCCGCGACACTGCGCAGCGTCGGGACGAACTCCTCCAGCCGCCAGGCCGCCACGATCACCATCACCGCCAGCGCCGGCAGGATCAGCCAGATCTGGACCCG
>PUKW01000354.1 GCA_003550665.1 Paracoccaceae bacterium
ATCTATGCCGGCGCGATCCTCTACCTGATCATTGGCATCGGCAGCGTGAGCGTCGACTGGGCGCGCTTCATAGCCGGGCTCGATCGCGGCGGCGCGTTTCTCGGCGCCTTCCTGCAGCCCGATTTCACCTCGCGCTGGGGCTCGATCTACCAGGGGATGCTGGAGAGCCTGACGATGACGCTGGTCTCCACCGTCTTCGGGGTGCTGCTGTCGATCCCCATCGCGCTGGGGGCGGCGCGCAACATCGCGCCGATGCCCGTCTACCTGTTCTGCCGCGGCATCATCGCGGTCTCGCGCGCCTTTCAGGAGGTCATCATCGCCATCCTGTTCGTGGCGATGTTCGGCTTTGGCCCCTTCGCGGGGGCGGTGACGCTGGCCTTCGCCACGGTCGGCTTTCTCGGCAAGCTTCTGGCGGAGGATATCGAGGATATCGACCGTGCCCAGCTCGAGGCGGTGCGCGCGACCGGCGCGCGCTGGCTGCAGGCGATGAACTACGCGATCCAGCCGCAGGTCGCACCGCGCTTCATCGGGCTGTGCCTCTACCGGCTCGACATCAATTTCCGCGAATCCTCGGTGATCGGCATCGTCGGCGCGGGCGGCATCGGGGCGACGCTCAACACCTCGATCAGCCGCTACGAATACGACAGCGCCGCCGCGATCCTGCTCATCATCATCGCGATCGTGCTCGCCGTCGAATACAGCTCCGGCTACATCCGAAGGACCCTGCTCTGATGCCCGTCAATGAAATCGAAGGCCATCGCGTCTGGCAGCGCCGCGACCGCGCCGCGCAGCTGCGCATCTGGCTGCTCTGGCTCGTCGGCACGGCGCTGCTCGTGCTCTGCTGGGAGTTCATCAGCCGCCAGACGCTGTGGGTGTTCGTGTGGGACGCGCCGCAGCAGGCGTTCGACATGGCGGCGCGGATGTCCAACCCGCGCTGGGACTATGTCGAGGTGATCCTGATCCCGATGTGGGACACCATCAACATCGCCACGCTCGGCACGCTGATCGCCATCGGCGTCGCTGTGCCCGCCGCGTTCCTCGCCGCGCACAACACCACGCCGAGCCGGTCCTTCATCCGCCCCGTCGCGCTCGCCGTGATCGTGATCTCGCGGTCGGTGAATGCGCTGATCTGGGCGCTTCTGCTGGTGCTGATCTTCGGGCCGGGGCTGTTCGCGGGGATCATCGCCATCGCGCTGCGCTCGATCGGCTTCATCGGCAAGCTGCTCTACGAGGCGATCGAGGAGATCGATGAACGCCAGGTCGAGGCGATCCGCGCGACCGGCGCGCGCCCGGCGCAGGTGCTCGCCTACGGCGTGGTGCCGCAGATCATGCCCGCCTTCGCCGGCATCAGCGTCTATCGCTGGGACATCAACATCCGCGAGGCGACGATCATCGGCCTCGTCGGCGCCGGCGGCATCGGCATCCAGCTGCAATCCTCGGTCAACACCCTCGCCTGGAACCAGGTCTCGATCATCTTCATGGCGATTCTCGCGACGGTGCTCGTCAGCGAATGGGTCTCGGCCCGGGTGCGCCACGCGATCATCTGAGCGGCGGGGCCGAACGGCTCATCTCCGAGGGCCTGCCGGGCGGCGGCGCAGCCCGGATGCTGGCCGAGGCGGGCTTTCGCTATGCCACCGCGCGATCAGATCCCCGCGCAAATGCCCCGCCGCGCCGTGATCGGTTGCGACGGCTGGCTGCGCATCGCGCCCCGAGAGCCGGTCAGGTGAACTGCCACGCGGCGGCGACGACGATCCCGGTGACGCCGTAGCCGATCAGGATCACCAGCCCGTCGCGCATCAGGATCCCCGCGGCGAACATGCCGATCGCGACCGCGGCAACGGTTGCGACGAAGGGCAGAAACTCCATCACAGGCGTGGCCAGAGCGATGGCCAGACAGGTAAGCAGCGCCGCATAGGTCCATGGCCGTCTCGCCAGCCAGGTCATGCGCGGCTTCATCACCCGGTCCAGCCATGCGACAGGCTTGCGCAGGAAACTGACCGCCTTTGCCATTCTCTCGGTCGACACGCCGCGCCTGGCGACCGCCTGCGGAAGCCACAGGGTATCGCGCCCCATCAGCATCTGCACGACGATCAGCCCGACGATGATGCCGGCCAGCGTGGGCACGCCGGGTATTCCCGAGATCGGCGTGGCCGTGATCATGGCCGGAACGAGCAGAATCGGGGCGAGGGATCGATCGCCGAACCCGGCGATGATCTGATTGATGGTCACATGATCGGCGCCGCCGGCATCCTCGAGCTGGTCGAGAACCTCGCCCAGGGTCGGCTCATCATCATCGTTGAACAACACGCACCTCCGCATGGGTAACGCCCGAGCGGCGATCTTGCTCCATCGCGCGGCACAGAAGCTTCGTGATCCGGAACCGAACACCTTGCGCGCACCGCGCGAACCTGATCCGGTCAGTGGCGGATGTTCCTGCACGGACAGGCTGGAACAGGCACGGCGGATCATGCCGGACACCGCGCCCGGCGGGCCGTTCGTTCCGGAACAAGACGCGCCGTCGGGGCGTTCGCTGGGGATGATGAAGATTTCGGAACCGACCGGAGACCGCAAGAAACGTATCGCAAGCCGCCATCAATCGGCGCATGACCGGCCCTGGGCTGTCCTGCCGCATGCGCTGGCGATACTGTCGCTCGGGCTGCTGGCAATCGGGGTGCCGTATGCGGTTCTGCTGGCGGGCGATCGGGCCGATTCGGGCGGGTTTTCATGGGATTTCAGCATGGGGCTCGGCTTCGGCGCGCTGGCGATCGTCACGCTGCAATTCGCGCTGACGGGCCGTCTGCGATGGGTAACGCATCCGTTCGGCCTCGATATCGTCTATCTGTGCCATCGCTACCTGAGTTGGGGCGCGCTTGGTCTCATGCTCGGGCATTTTGCCCTGCTCTATGTCTATCACGAACCCGCCCTGGGCGTGCTCGATCCGCTCGAGGCGCGATGGGAGCTGACGGCGGGCCGGGTCGCACTGGTCTGTTTCGCCGGGCTCGTCGTGACGTCGCAATGGCGCCAGCCGCTTCGCCTGCCCTATGAGCACTGGCGCGCGCTGCATCTGTTTCTGGCAATCGTCGGGTTCATCGCGGCCATTGCGCATGTGCTGGGCGTCGGAAACCTGACCGACACGCCGCAAAAGCGGATGCTCTGGCTGGGCGCGACGCTGGGCTGGGCGGGGCTTCTCGTGTTCACCCGGCTGATCCGGCCCTGGCGACAGTTGCGCAATCCGTGGCGCGTGGTTGCGAACACGGCCGAGCATGGCGATGTGCACACGCTGGAGCTGGCGCCCGAGGGCGCCGGGCTGCGCCGGTGGAAGCCCGGGCAGTTCGCATGGCTGAAGGTCGAGCGCTCGCCGTTTTCACTGGTCGAGCATCCCTTCACCATATCCACCGCGCCCGAAAACGGGCCGAATGTCGCCTTCTCCATCAAGTCCCTCGGCGATCACAGTGCGGATCTGTCGCTAACGCCCGAAGGGGCACGCGCCTATGTCGACGGGCCTTACGGGGCCTTTTCCGTCGATCGCGGGGCGGATGCCGAGGGCTTCGTGATGATCGCGGGCGGGGTCGGGATCACCCCGATCCTGTCGAACCTGCACGCCCTCGACGCGCGCGGCGACGGGCGCCCGGTCATCCTCATCTACGGCAATCCGACCCTGGACGAGGTCAGCTTCCGTGAAGAGCTCGCAGAGTTGCGCCAGCGCATGAACATGACCGTGATCCATGTCATCGACGCGCCGCCGGCCGACTGGGACGGCGAGCGCGGCAAGATCGACTGCGACCTCCTCGAGCGCCATCTTCCCGACGGATCGCGCGACTGGCCGCACATGCTGTGCGGGCCGGGGCCGATGATCGCGGCGCTCGAACGCGACCTTCGCGCGCTCGGCGTCGCCGAGCGCCATATCGACTTTGAAATCTTCGAGCTGGCCTGACATGCGCCCGAAACTCGCAATGATCTATGCGGTCCTGATGGTGGCGCTGGCGGTGGTCCTTGCCGTGTGGCTCGCCCTCCATCTCGGCCAGGCCTGAGCTGCCCGCTTGCGTCTGCGCAAGCGTTTGCCGATGGGCCCTGCCCGCGCATCGCGCGTGCGCCCTGCCCGCCGGTGCGCGTCGACGCCGCAGGGACTTTCGCCGCGACCCGGTGGAACATCCCGGGCTCTGGCGCGTTGCCTTGGTGAGACCCGAACCGTGATGTCCGAAGTACGGGGTGTCCAACCTTCCCCTTACTGCTGACACGACCCGGCGCGTTTGAGCGTCGCACGGGGCACGGCCGGCCAAGACCCGGCAGGGGGTACCTGTTGCCCGATGTCCCGTTCTTCGGGACCGAGGAGACCATAATGTCGAATACCTCAACCATGCCGACCGGCGCATCCGGTGGCCGCGGCCACGAATTCTCGCGCAACGGATATGCGAAGGCGGAAGTCCGCGATCTGAAGACCTCGGATTTCGAGAACGCCAACGTCCATGGCCACGACGACGAGACGATCGGCACGATCAAGTTGCTCAAACTCGGTACGGATGGCAAGATCACGGATGCCATCATCGATGTCGGCGGCTTTCTCGGCATCGGCGCGCATACGGTGGTGATGCCGTTCGAGGAACTGACGGTCCTGCGCGCGACCGACGGGGCCGCGGTGCGTGTTTACCTCGACACCACGAAAGCCCGTCTGGAAGCGATGCCGCATCACGACGTCTGACGCCGGACGCGACGCTGAACGGGAAAGGCCACGCACCAAGGTGCGTGGCCTTTCCCGTTGGCGCGGTCGCGGCGCGGGACCGCCCGTTCGCGCAGGAAGTCTCCAGACCGTTCCGGGACCCCGGCGGTAAGGCCCGCGAGACCATATCGCCCCCCCCTGCATCATATGCCCGAGCATCAGCACCCTCGGGCCGCGCGTCAACGCCACATCCATCTCGCCCGGTCCGAAGACAAAGGCGAGCGGATCGAGCGCACCGGCCGCGTGCAGCCGCCGCCGGATCGGGCGTCGCGGGTCGTCGCGCAGCCTCGCGCCCAGCTCTCGCGCCTGCGCGATCCAGCCCGCGCGGGTCGCCGTGTCAGTGTGGCTTGGCGGCGAAAAGGTCGTGACCGCCACGGTCTTGACCCCGCACAGCCCCAGCGTCGCACGCGACATCGCCCGTTGCCCCGGAGCGCCCTGAATCCATCGATAGACAAGCGGGGGCACGTCCATGGTGATCAGCAACTCGGCGGTGCGGGGGGCGAGCAAGCCGTAGTAATGCCCGTCCGCCTCTCGAAAGGCGAAGCCGGGATAGAGCACGCGGTCGAGGAACCCCTTTAGCCTTGCGGGCATCATTCCCCACCAGTTGGGAAAGACGAAGACAATGTGCCCGGCCCATTCAATCAGGTCCCGCGACCTGGCAAGATCACGTTCCATAGCCTGGCTGGCGGGGGATCCAACCAACACATCCGGGTCGAATTCCAGATCCGACAGATGCAGCATCTCCACCGAACACCCGGCGTCGCGCGCCCCGTCGGCGAATGTCTCGGCCAGCTTTGCCGTAAGGCTCCCGCGGCGCGGATGCCCGGCCACGACCAGGACGCGGCGGGCTGCAGTCGTGTCGGGGCGGCTGGCGGTCCCGGCGCGCGCGGCGGTGTCGGGCGAGCGCCCCCGATCATGCACCCCATCTGGGTGTCGTGTCTCATTTCCATCCGGCGCGTCCGGAGCCGCCGCGTCAGATGCGCCTGTCAGGGGGGTGTCAGGGTGCGATCGGGCACATTCCGATCCCGTGGCCGTCAGGCTTCGCGCCGCATCCGTGTCCGCCGGGCGCAGGGTCACGGGGCGCTATCGGGAGCGGTCGCGTGCAGCCCGTGCGGCGTCCGCGTCAGGGGAGCCATTCGATAGTCAAGTTGCTGTCATCCGGTGCGATCGGAAATGCGCGGACATAGCGTTTGGCAAGCGCCTTGCGCTGATTGATCAGCCGGGCGCGTCGGGTTTCGCAATACTCCTCGTAGATTTCCTCGAGTGTCCTGATGAAAAGCTCGGCTCGAGTCGGTTCCTGCATCGAAACACTCCCTTTCGAATCCGGCGCCGCAGAGGGTCCGGGCGTGTATGGCTCAGAGCAGCACCGCGATGATGATCACGACGATGAGCGGCGCTCCGAGTAGCCAGGCGATGATTGCGGGCATGGGCCGATCCTTTCGGGACTGGGGTGAAACGTCGGCGCATCAGAACCGCTTCATGAGAACGTCGAGACCGAGCCCTTCGTCGCGGTGGCGACTCGCCATCTCGCCGCTCGCGGCGCTGCGCAGGATGATCGATGCGGTCCGTTGCCGTACGGCGGGACCGATCGCGCCGGATGACCCGGCCGCGGAGGCGCCCGCTCCGGCGATGCAGAAGATCTGCTGCATGGGGAACTCCCGGCGGTTGCTGTCGGTGCCGGGCGGCGATTGCGCCCGGGGAAGAGTGCGCAGGACTTCGCGCGGCGCGATCGTCGCGCCGTTCGTCACGGTTTGCCCGAGAAGGTCTGTCGGAAAGCCGGGCCTGTCGCCCTCAGCGCCACGCGGGCCGGGCGACACAACGCTGCAACCGATGCGGTCGGAACGCGGCCCGACTCCCCGGAACCCAGATTACTCGTCAAGCGACAACGTGTCGTGCAAGGACGCTACCGATTCGCCAGTTGCATCGGTAGCGCCAGAATCTACTCACACGCAGGTCGCGGCGGCAGAGCATGTTGCGAAAAAGTGGGGACCGGTTTTGCGCAACATGCTCTAGCTGCCCACGCTGTGCCCGGCGGCCAGGGCCCGCCGGACCAGCTCGGGCAGCGACGTGGCGCCGGTCTTGCGCATCACGGCGGCGCGGTGGGTTTCCACCGTGCGCTGATTGATCCCCAGATCAGCCGCGATGATCTTGTTCGGGGCGCCCTCGAGCACCCGCTCCAGAACATCACGTTCGCGCCGGGTCAGCGCGGCGAAAGGCTTCTGCGCGGTGCGGCTCGCACTGTCGCGGGCACGATCGTCGGTCGATCGCTCGACCGCATCGCCGAGGCCGGCAAGCAGGTCCGACGCGCTCGCCGGCTTCTCGATCAGGTCCGCCGCCCCCGCCTTCATCGCGCTCACGGCCATGGCGATGTCGCCATGCGCTGTCAGCATCACGGCGGGCAGGGTCGATTGCTCCGCGCGCAACGCCTCCAGCAATGCGACGCCGCTCATGCCCGGCAACACGCCATCGACGAGCAGACAGGCCCCGCTTGCCGGACGCGGCGCGGCGAGGAAGGCCTCAGCGGATGGATGCGCGACCACGGCCCAGCCCTCGGCCTCGAAGAGGCGGCGCGTGGCTTCCCGGATCATCGAGTCGTCATCCACCACATGCAGCGTCCGGCGATCCGGCGCGGCCGGATCGCGGTCCTTTTCCCGGGCCGCGCGGGCGTTTTGCAAGAGAACGGAGATCCGGGCCAGCAAGGTCTCGGGCAGAACGGGCTTGGCGATCTGATCGAATGGCGTCGCCGCGATGTCCTGCATCGTCGCCGCCGTGATGTCGCCGGTCAGGATGATCGTCGGGACATCGCGGCCCAGAACATGGGGCAGATCCTGCGCCAGCGACAGCCCCGAGGCGCCGCCACGCAACTCGAAATCCGTCAGCAGCAGGTCGGGCGGTTGCGTGGTCTCGGCGGCCCAGGCCAGGGCATCCTGCGCGTTGGCCTTCTTGATGACGCTGTGGCCCGCGCCGTCGAGCAGCTCCCCCAGCAGGCGGCGCAGATCGTCCTCGTCCTCGACCAGAAGGATGGTCCCGGTCCGCCGTGTCGCGACCGCCGGCGCGGGCGCGGGGTCGGCCAGGGCAAACGGCGGCTGCGGAACCATGGCAAGCCTGACCATGAAGGTCGACCCCCTGCCCGGCGTCGAGCTGACACTGACCGGATGATCCAGAAGCTTCGCGAGCCCCTGCACGATCGACAAGCCGAGCCCGAGCCCGCGCCCGGCCGGCACCCCGGAGTCGTCGACCTGGTGATAGGCCTCGAAGATCGCCGTGCGCTCGCGCTCCGGAACACCGATCCCGGTGTCGCAGACCTGGATGACCAGGTCATCGCCCGATCTTCGGCAGCCCATCAGGATACCGCCGCGCGGCGTATAGCGCAGCGCATTGGAGAGCAGGTTGCGCAGGATCTGCTGCAGCAGCTGCGGGTCCGTGCGCACCCAGGCGCTCGCCGGCACCACCCGCAGCTTGAGGCCCGAAGCCTCGCAAAGCGGGGCGAATTCATCGCCCAGACGCCGCATGAGCGGCGCGATCGCGACGGGCCGCATGTCGGGGTGCACGATGCCGGAGTCGATGCGGGTCGCGTCGAGAAGCGAGTCGAGCATCTCGGTCATCGAATTGAGCGTGCGGTCCATCAGGGTCGCAAGGCGCAGCCCTTCGGCGGTGCGCCGGTCGCGTGTCATCAGGTCATGCAGCAGCGCAAGCGACTGCAAGGGCTGGCGCAGATCGTGGCTGGCGGCGGCGAGGAAGCGCGATTTGGCGACGGTCGCGCGGTCCGCCTCGCGCTTGGCGGCGATGAGCGCGGCATGCGTGCGCTTTTGCTCGGTGATATCGACAAATGTGATCACCACACCTTCGATGCGCCCGCCATCGGCGCGGTAGGGCTGCACCCGGCGCAGATACCAGACCCCGCCGGACCCCGCGATCTCGCGCTCGATCGGGTCCGATGATGCCAGCACGGCACAGGCGTCGTCGGCGAGATGCGCATCCGTGGCCAGCGCGGCAAGATCGGAAAGCGGGCGGCCGATATCGGTCGCGATCACGTTGAACACGGCGCGGGCCGTGGGGGTGAAGAAGCGGATGTTGAGATCGGGGTCGAGGAAGATGGTCGCCACCTCGGTGCTGTAGAGCACGTTCTGCAGGTCGTTCGCCGTGGTGCGGTGGCGTTCGAGGGTTTCCTGCAGCTGCGCGTTCAGCGCGGTCAGCTCCTCGTTGAGCGCCTGCAGCTCTTCCTTGGAGGCCAGCAGCTCCTCGTTGGTGGACTGGAATTCCTCGTTGATCGACAGCGCCTCGGCGGTGTCGGCGGCATGCACCTCGACCTCCTGTTCGAGATCGCTCAGCGTATCACGCAGATCGGCGCGCGTTGCGGCGAGCTCGGCTTCGAGCTCACCGAGGCGCGACGCCTCATCCGCCGCATCGGTGTCATCGGCCGCATCGGGCCGGGGCGACGTGATCTGCGGGGCG
>PUKW01000256.1 GCA_003550665.1 Paracoccaceae bacterium
CTGCACCCCTTCATGCCCTTCGTCACCGAGGAGCTCTGGGGTCAGACCGGGCGGCGGGCGGAACTTCTGGTGCATGCCGACTGGCCCGAATACGGCAGCGATGCCCTGCTCGATACGCAGGCGGATCGCGAGATGAACTGGGTCATCGGCGTGATCGAGGAGATCCGCTCGGCGCGCACGCAGCTTCGGGTGCCGGCGGGCGAGCGGCTTTCGGTGCTGGCCGTCGAGCTCGACGATGCCGCGCAGACGGCTTGGGCGCGCAACGCCGCACTCATCGAGCGGCTCGCCCGGGTCGGCGCGCTGGAGCGGGCCGAGACGGTGCCCCAGGGGGCGCTCACCGTGGCTGCGGAGGGGGCGAGCCTCGCGCTGCCGCTCGAAGGGGTGATCGACATCGCGGCCGAGCGCGCCCGGCTCGAGAAATCGCACGCCAAGCTCGAAAAGGAGCTTGCCGGTTTGCGCGGCCGGCTCGACAATCCGAAATTCCGCGACAGCGCCCCCGAGGAGGTCGTGGAGGAGAGCCGCGAACGGCTCGCGCAGGCCGAGGCCGAGGCTGCCAAGCTCGGCGCCGCCATTGCGCGCCTGTCCGAGGGATGACAAGGGAGGATCCATGACCGCCGGACCCCGCTACACGGACACCGTCGCGGCGCTGCCCGCCACCGTGCCCTTCACCGGCCCGGAGGCGCATCTGCGTGCCCAGGGCGGCATCTTCCGCGCCCGGCTCGGTGCCAATGAGAGCGCCTTCGGCCCCTCCCCCGCCGCCATCGCCGCGATGGAGCGGGCCGTGCGCGAAACCTGGATGTATGGCGATTCGGAGAATTACGACCTGCGCCATGCGATCGCCGCCGGGATGGGGGCGGGCTTCGAGAATGTCATCGTCGGCGAGGGGATCGACGGGCTGTTCGGCTATCTCGTGCGCATGGTGGTCGCACCCGGCGATGCGGTCGTGACATCGGCGGGCGCCTATCCGACCTTCAACTACCATGTGAACGGCTATGGCGGGGTGCTCCACGAAGTGCCGTTCAACGGCGATCACGAGGATCCCGACGCGCTCGTCGAGACGGCCCGCGAAACCGGCGCCAAGCTCGTCTATATCTCCAATCCCGACAACCCGATGGGCAGCTGGCACGACGCCGCCACGATAGAGCGGATGATCGAGGCGGTGCCCGATGGCACGCTTCTGGTGCTCGATGAGGCCTATGTCGAGTTCGCCCCCGAGGGCACGGTGCCGCGCATCGACCCGGCCGATCCGCGGGTGATGCGCTTTCGCACCTTCTCCAAGGCGCATGGCATGGCCGGCGCGCGCGTCGGCTACGGCGTCGGCGCGCCCGATCTCGTCAAGTCCTTCGACAAGATCCGCAACCATTTCGGCATGACCCGCATCGCGCAGGCCGGCGCGCTCGCCGCGCTCGATGATGACGAGTGGCTGCTCGACGTGGTGCGCGAGGTGGCGCGCTCGCGCGGGCGCATCGGCGAGATCGCCGAAGCCAACGGGCTCACCGCGCTGCCCTCGGCCACGAATTTCGTCGCCGTCGATTGCGGCGCGGATGGCGACTTCGCGCGGCGGGCGCTCGCGGAGCTGATGAAGCGGGAGATCTTCGTGCGCATGCCCGGTGTGGCGCCGCTCGACCGCTGCATCCGGCTCACGGCTGGTCGGCCGGCCGAGCTCGACGCGCTCGAGGCGGTGCTGCCCGAGGCGCTCGCGGCGGCGCGGGGATAACGGCGTCGTGATTTCCCTTCCAGCGGCGGGAAGCTCCCAGGGTGCCTTTTCAACCCAGTGGGAGGATCACGATGCGCAGACAGACGATACTGGCCGGGACCGTGGGCCTGATGATTGGCGCGAGCGGCGCCTGGGTCGGGCACGGGCTCGCGATGAGCGACCATGACCACGGGGATCACGGGCACGATGATCATGGACATGACGATCACGGCATGTCCACGGAGGTGCCCGAGGACGCCGCGCCCTCAACGCGCGCCTTCATCGAGGCCAATGACCGCATGCATGACGGCATGATGATCGATTTCACCGGCGATGCCGATACCGATTTCGTTCGCGGCATGATCCCGCATCACGAGGGCGCCATCGCCATGGCCGAGATCGTGCTCGAATACGGCGAGGACGAGAGCATCGCCGATCTCGCCCGCGAGATCATCGACGCGCAGGAAGCCGAGATCGACTGGATGCAGGACTGGCTCGCCGAGCACGCCGACTGAGCGTCAGCCGGGCTCCGGGGCCGCCGCCGCCACGGCGCGCGCGGCGGCCTCGACCGCGCCGCCGCCATGCGGGATCTTGAGCGCCTTGAGCCCGGCATCGACCGCGCCGAGCGCGCCGAGCACCATATGCGCGTTCACATGCCCCATATGGGCGACGCGAAAGAAACCGTGCCAGGCCGGGTCGTCCGGCTCGGCCATGCCAAGCCCGATCCCCAGCGTCAGCCCCGCCTGCGTCTCGCACCAGCGGCGCAGGCGCGTGCCGTCTGGCGCGCCGATGCGAAAGGCCGTCACCGAATTGCCGCGCGCGGCCGGATCGGCGATGTTGAGCTCCAGCGGCCCCTGCGCGCCCCAGGCATCCGCCGCCGCCCACACCGCGCGCGCAAGCGCGTCATGGCGCGCCCAGGCGGCCTCGAGCCCCTCCTCATGGAGCAGCATGTCGAGCGCCTCGCGCAGCGCGAAGAGGTGATGCGTGGGCGCGGTGCCGCCGAAGAACTGGTAGAACTGCGTCGCGAAGGCGCGCGCCTCCCAATCCCAGTAGGGGGTGCGCAGATCGGCCCGGCGCCCGGCATCGCGCGCGCGCTCGTTGAACCACAGGAAACACAGCCCCGGCGGACACATCAGACCCTTCTGACTGGCCGCGAGCAGCACGTCTATGCCCCAGGCATCCATCTCCAGCGGCGCACAGCCCAGCGCGGCGATCGAATCCACCATCAAGAGCGCCGGGTGGCCGGCCGCGTCGAGCGCGGCGCGGATCGCGCGGATGTCGTTCTGCGCCGTCGAGGCAGTGTCGATATGGGTCATCATCACCGCGCGGATGCGGTGCTCGGGATCGGCGCGCAGGGCGGTCTCGACGCGGGCGGGATCGGCGGCGGCGCGCTTGCCGAAATCGATCAGCTCGGCCTCGACGCCCATGCCGCGCGCCGAATTCGCCCAGCCCTCGCCGAAGCGCCCCGTTCCCAGCACGAGAGCGCGATCCCCGCGCGAGAACACGTTGGCGTTCGCCGCTTCCCAGCCGCCATGCCCGTTGGCGATATAGGTCGCCACATGTCCCTCGGTGCGCGCCACCGCGCGCAGATCCCCGATCAGCCCGTCCACCATCCGGTGCAGCGGCCCCTCATAGATGTTCGGCGCGGCGCGGTGCATCGCGGCGAGCACCCGGTCGGGGATCACGGTGGGGCCGGGAATGGCGAGGTATTGGCGTCCCTGCGAAAGGCTCATGGCGGGCTCCGGGCTGTTGACCCCTTTGAGTAGGGCGCGCGGCGGGGGGCGTCAATCGCGCCCGCGGTTGCCAGCGCCCCCGATGCCGCGCTATGGGGGCGGCGCCGCGCGCGCGCGGCGATGAAAGGGTCCCGCGGCGCCGTGACAGAATCCTCCGATCAGGACGACCGCTATACCTCGCGCCGGCTCTTCGGGCGGCTGTGGCGCGGCTATCTGCGCCGGCACATCCCTGTGATGTCCATCGCGGTCGCGCTGATGATGGTCGAGGGCAGCACGCTCGGCCTTCTGAGCTACCTCATCCAGCCGCTCTTCGACCGCATCTTCGTGGGCGGCGAAGCGGAGGCGATGTGGTGGTTCGGGGGGATGATCCTCGGGCTGTTCTTCCTTCGGGCGTTCACGCTCGTGGTCAGCAAGACGCTGCTGACGCGGGTGGCGCAGCTGACCACGACGGCGATGCAGACCGATCTTCTGCGCCACATGCTCACCCTCGACAACCAGTTCTACCAGACCAACTCCCCCGGCGCGCTGATGGAGCGGGTGCAGGGCGACACCAAGGCGATCCAGAATGTCTGGCAGAGCGTGATCACCGGGGTCGGGCGCGACATCGTCTCGCTCGGGGCGCTGTTCACGGTGGCGGTGATGATCGATCCGATCTGGACGGCGGCGGCGCTGATCGGGGCGCCGGCGCTGTTCGTTCCGGTGCTGATCGTGCAGCGCTACGTGCGGCGCAAGACGGCGCATATGCGCGCGCAGGCCGGGCTGCGCTCGACGCGGCTCGACGAGGTCTTTCACGGCATCATGCCGATCAAGCTCAACCGGATGGAGGACTACCAGGTCGGCCGGTTCGAGCGCATCGTGGACCGCATCGTGCGCGCCGAGGTGCGCATGGCGCTCGGCAAGGCCAGCATCCCGGCGATGATCGACATCATCACCGGCGTCGGCTTCTTCGCGGTGCTGATGATCGGCGGGCGCGACATCATCGCCGGCGACCGCACCGTGGGCGAGTTCATGTCCTTTTTCACGGCGATGGCGCTGGCGTTTCAGCCGCTGCGCCGGCTGGGAGCGATGGCGGGCACCTGGCAGGTCGCCGCGGCGAGCCTCGAGCGCATCTACCGGCTATTCGACACGCATCCGAGCATCGTCTCGCCCGCCCGCCCCGCCGCGCCCGCCGAGGGCACCGAGGTGCGCTTCGAGGACGTGCATTTTGCTTATGGCGATCTGCCGGTGCTGCGCGGGGTGAGCTTCACGGCGAAGGCCGGCGAGACCACGGCGCTCGTCGGGGCGTCGGGGGCGGGCAAGAGCACGGTGTTCAACCTGCTCGCCCGCCTCGTGGAGCCGCAGCGCGGGCGCATCACCGTGGGCGGGGTGGATATCGCGACGCTGTCGCTGCCCGATCTGCGGGCGCGGTTTTCCGTCGTCACGCAGGACGCGACGCTGTTCGACGAGACGATCCGCGAGAACGTCCTGCTGGGTGCGCGCGACATCGACGAGGGGCAGCTCGCCGAGGCGCTCGATGCCGCGCATGTCTCGCCGTTTCTCGCCGAGATGCCCGACGGGATGCGCACGCCGGCCGGACCGCGCGGCTCGAGCCTGTCGGGCGGGCAGCGCCAGCGCGTCGCGATCGCCCGCGCGCTGGTGCATGACGCGCCGATCCTGCTGCTCGACGAGGCGACCTCGGCGCTCGACGCCGAGTCCGAAAAGCTGGTCCACGAGGCGCTGGAGCGACTGTCGCGGGATCGCACGACGCTGGTGATCGCGCATCGCCTCGCGACGGTGCGCGATGCCGACAGGATCGTGGTGCTCGACCGCGGCACCGTCGTCGAGCACGGCACGCATTCCGAGCTGCTCGCGCGTGGCGGCCCATATGCGCGGCTGTGCCGGCTGCAGTTCGACGCGGCGTGACCCCTTTCGCCCTGCGCGCAGGCGCCTACATGGACGATTGAGATTGAGGGAGCAGGCGATGACGCATGAACAGGCGCCGGACCGCACGGTCCTCGAGATCACGGGCTCGGAACGCGAGAGCTTCCTGCAGGGGCTGGTGACGAATGATGTCGCCCGGGCGCGCGACGCGCCGGTCTATGCCGCGCTGCTGACGCCGCAGGGCAAGTATATCGTCGATTTCTTCCTCGTGCCGCACGGCGACGCGCTGCTGCTCGACGTGAAATCCGATTTTGCCGAGGGGCTGATGAAGCGGCTCACCCTCTACAAGCTGCGCGCGGATGTCGCGATCGCGCGCGCATCGCTCAACGTGCATCGCGGCATCGATTTGCCGCCCGAGGGCGCCTTCGCCGATCCGCGCGATCCGTCGATGGGCTGGCGGCGCTACATCGCCGAGCCGGGCCCTGACCCGTCGATCGACTGGGACGCGCGCCGCGTCGCCGCCTGCATCCCCGAAACCGGCATCGAGCTCGTGCCCGAGCAGACCTTCGTCCTCGAGGCCGGTTTCGACCGGCTCGGCGGCGTCGATCATCGCAAGGGCTGCTATGTCGGCCAGGAGGTCACCGCGCGGATGCGCCACAAGACCGAGCTGCGCAAGGGCCTCGTCACCGTCGCGGTCGAGGGGTCCGCGCCGGTGGGCACGCCGATCACGACCGCCGATGGCCGCGCCGCGGGGACGCTCTACACGCAGGCCGGCGGGCAGGGCATCGCCCATCTGCGCTACGAGCGCGCGGGCACCGGGATGCGCGCGGGCGATGCGGCGGTGCACTGGCACGACGCCGCGGCGCGCTCGGCCTGAGGGTCAGGCGCGCTCGTCGTATTCCATCTTCTCGGTGTTGACGACGATCGCCTCGCCGGTATCGACGAAGGGCGGCACCATGATCCGCACGCCGTTCTCGAGGGTGGCGGGCTTGAAGCTGTTCTGCGCGGTCTGCCCCTTCACCACCGGCTCGGTCTCGGCGACGCTGCAGGTGACCTTCTGCGGCAGGGTGAGGTTGAGCGCCTCGTCGCCGTAAAACTCGACCGTCACGGTCATGCCGTCCTGCAGGAAGGGGCGGCGCTCGCCGAGGATGTCGGCGGGCACCTGGGTCTGCTCGAAGCTCTCGGCATCCATCACGATGAGCTGGCCGTCATCCTCGTAGAGGAACTGCTGCTCGCGCTGTTCGAGCCGGACGCGCTCGACCTTGTCCTCGGAGCGGAAGCGCTCGTTGAGCTTGGAGCCGTTGCGCAGGTTGCGCATCTCGACCTGCGCGAAGGCCCCGCCCTTGCCCGGCTTGACGTGGTTGACCTTGTTGACGACCCAGAGTCCGCCCGAATGCTCGAGCACATTGCCGGGACGAATCGCGTTGCCTTCGATCTTTGGCATGAGAAACCTTTGGATGAGGTTGAAAGTTGCGTTGAGCTTTCCATATCGTGGCTAGGAAAGCGGGGCAAGAAAGCGCCGTGTGCACCGGCACGCGCGTCTCTTGCCCTTTTTGCCATGCATAAGGCGCAACCGTGCCATGCAGAAACTGCAATACCGAATCAACTCCCGGGGGCGTAGACAGGCTGGAACCGGGAAGATCAAGAGCAAGAACACAAAGGACCGCACAATGTTCGACTTCGTTGACGGCGCCGCCGTGAGTCAGGAACAGGGGACGCGTGCGCGCAAACTCTTTGCCGCCGTCGTCCTCGCCGCGCTCGACGATGCGATCGCCGATGACCGCAAATACGGCAACGGCCCGGACCAGATCGCCCGCTGGGCGCGGTCGCGCGATGGGCGCGAGGTCCTGACCTGCGCGGGGATCGACCCGAACGAGCGTGTCGTCGAGGGGCTGATGGAATTCGTCTCGAAGGGTGTGCGCACCTCGGTCGCCCTGTCGCGCGAGGAAAGCGAGCGCCGCGCGGCGCAGCTCGGCGAGTCCGCGCCCGCCGCGGCCTGACCAGAGCATGTCGCGCAGAAGCGGGGAGCGATTTTGCGCTCCCCGAACATGCGGTTTCAAGAGGTTAGAGGGCGGCGCGTGAATGCGGATGAACGCGACGCGCTTTAGATCGAACACTGCCGCTTTCGGGACGCTTTTCTGATCGGCGCGCACGGCGGCTTGGGATCAGCTCTCGCGTGCGGCGAACTCGCGGCTCGCGATCGCGCGGGCGACCTCGTTGCGCACCAGCTTGCGCATGTTGCGGGTGACGCGTTCGCCCATCACGCCGTGCAACTCCTCGCGCACGACCTCGGCCACGAGCATCCGAAGCGCGCCCGGATCGGTCGGCAGAGCGTCGGCCGAGTCGGACTCGGCATCGACGCGCTCGCGCAGGAGAAGCGGCGCGAGGGGTTGCTCCGCGGGCTCGGCTGCTGTCGCGCGCTCACTCTCCAGCGCCGCGGCACGCTCCTCGGGCACCCGCAGCGCCGCCGTCAGCAGCAGCCGCACCGGCTGTCCATCGCCGTCCTCGCGCGACACAGGGCACCTCGCCGGGGCGGCAACATCATCATCCTGATCTGAGTCCGTGTCCGGATCGCGCATGGCGGGCACCCTCCCTGACGTCACGGCAGTCTAGCGGCGGGCGGGCAGAGACACAACGCGCGGCGATCGGCGTCAGTTGCGGCCGATCCCCTCGAGCGCGCGGTCGAGCCGGTTGCCGCGGCTGCTGCGCGGCGCATCGCGGACCTGCTCGTAATAGTCATCCGGGTCATAGGTGGGAATACCGAGGGTGAGGTGATCCACCGTCAGAAGCCCCATCGCCGCAAGCAGCCCGTAGGTCGCGGTCTGCTGCGCGGCTTCGGCCTCGATGAGCGCGGCCTGCGAATCGAGCAGGTCCTGCTCGGCGTCGAGCACGTCGAGCGTGGTGCGCGCGCCGAGGCGGGCCTCCTCGCTCACGCCCTCGAAGGCCTGCCGCGCGGCCTCGATCTGCTGCTCGATGGCCTCGATGCGGGCGGCGGAGACATTGACGTCGGACCAGGCCGCGCCGACATCCTGCAGCACCTCGAGCGTCGTCTGGTGCAGCTGCGAGCGGCTCTGATCGCGCTGCGCGACGGCCTGGCGCTCGCGTGAGGATTGCGCGCCGCCGCTGTAGAGCTGGCGGGTATAGCCGAGCGACACGCCCGCCTCGCGGCGCGGGCTCGGCCCCTGCGCGGCGGAGCCGTGCTGAAAACGGATGCCGACATCGGCGCCGGCGGTAACCTCGCCACTGCGCGCCGCGCGGGCGATATCGACGCCGAATTCGGCCCCGGCGACCTCGTGCTGCGCCGAACGGATGTCGGGATGCTGCTGCCGAGCGATCGCCTGCGCGGTCTCGAGGCTGTCGGCGGTCTGCGGGCGCGCCGGCGGCACCGATAGCGCGCCCGGCGCCTCGCCCACGGCGAGCTGGTAGAATTCGCGCGCCACGGTCAGGTCGCCCTCGGCGGCGGCGAGGTCGGCGCGCGCCGCGGCGAGGGCGGATTCGGCGATGGCCACGTCGGTTTGGGTGATCTCGCCGACCTCGAAGCGGTCGCGCGCGGCGCGCAGCTCCTCCTCAATGAGCTGGAGATTGTTCTGCCGCAGCGTGACGGTCTCGGTGGCGCTGCGCACTTCCATATAGGCCGATACGGCGTTGAACAGCACCCCCTGCTCGACCCCGACGAGCGCCTGGCGGGTGGCGCGCACGGCC
>PUKW01000034.1 GCA_003550665.1 Paracoccaceae bacterium
CCGGTTCGGCGGTGAATCGTTAGGATTTTATCAACATCTCCTTCAAGCCCGTCTACTGGCGTCGTTATGCCGTTGATTTACTGGCCTGTCGAAAGGTAAACGTCTACGATAAGCCAAAATTTTTATTGAAATTCGATGGAAGATTACAGCCCCGGCGGCGATGTTTCTGAGTGCCGGGGATATTTCCGCCGCGTGCGGGGAGGGCGAAATTCTGCCTGCCGCGATTCGACCGGCGCGACGGCCAGCCGGGCGACTCAGGGAACCCCGGTGCGGCGCAGCCCCTCGAGAAAGGTCGTGGTCTGGTCCCGGCGCTTGACGAAGAACAGCCGCTCCTGCGCGAGGCCGCGCGTGAAGCCCGGCCGCGCGCGCATCAACTCGCGGCGCGCCGACTGCGCCGCCTCGGGATCGTCCAGAAACCCCAGCGCGGCGGTGCGGTTGGCATGCGCCCAGTAATGCGCATTGGGCACCAGCGTGGCCCGGCGCGCCCAGTGCGCGGCATCCTCGACCTGGCCGCCGAACAGATGCGCGAGCGCGCGATACGACATGAACGCCCAGCGGAACGGGTCATGCGGGCTCAGCGCGATGGCGCGGTCGAACTGCTCGAGCGCCGCGTCGATGCGCCCCTCATAGGCCAGCGAGTCGCCCAGCCCGCAAAACGACAGCGCGTGGCACGGGTTGAGCGCGACGGCGTGTTCGAGCGCGTCGATCGAGCGGGCATATTCGCGCCGCACCAGCCGCACCCGGCCCAGCGTGAAGAAGGCGTTGGCCTCCTGGTCGTCGCGCGCCCCCCCGGCCTCGGCCAGCCGCAGCGCCTCGTCGAGGCGGGCGGCGTCGATCGGGCCCTCGAAATACACCATCTCGAGGATCATCGCATAGGCCAGCCGCGAATAGGGCTCGGCGAAGTCGGGGTCGAGCCGGATCGCCTGGCGCATCAGCTCCTGGCAGCGGCGGTTGCTCTCGGGGGTGAAGCGGTAGAAATCGGCCGAGCCGAGCGCGTAGAGCTCCCACGCGCCGAGATTGACCCGCGGCGCGCGCGCGGCGCGCTTCTGCTCGGCGATGCCGAGCTCGGTGGCGATGCGCGCGGCGACCAGCCCGGAGATCTCTTCCTGCAGCGCGAAGATGTCGCGCATCTCGCGGTCGAAGGTCTCCGACCAGATGCAGCGCATGTCACGCGCATCGGTGGTCTGCATGGTGGTGCGCACCCGGTTGCCGGCGCGGCGCACGCTGCCCGTGACGAGGTAGTCGGCGCCGAGCCTCGCGGCGATCTCGGCGCGGTCATCCATCGTGCGGCCGAGCGCGAAGGCCGGGTTGCGGCTGACCACCCGCAGCCAGCGGTTTTTTGATAGCGCGTTGATCAGATCCTCGGTCAGCCCCTGCGCGACGATGGCGCCGCGGCCATCCTCGTCGAGATTGACGCAGGGCAGCACCGCGACGGTGGGAAACTCGGTCGGGGCGGGCTGCGGCGCGGGGTCGGCGGGGTGCGCGGGCAGCGGATCGGGGTCCGATGACAGCTCGGGCGGTGGCGCGGTGGTCACTTCGGCGCGCAGGCGAAAGCCACGGCCATGCACCGTCGCGATCAGCGACTGTGCCGCGCCGTCATCGCCGAGCGCCCGGCGCGCCGCGCGCACCTGGCTCGACAGCGCGGCGTCGGAGACGAGCTGCTCACCCCAGATGGTGCGGAAGATCGTATCACGGGTGACGGTGCGTCCGCCGTGGCGCGCCAGGAGCGCGATCAGATCGAAGGTGCGCGGCTCGACCGCGACGCGCGCCCCGTCGCGGCGCAGCTCGAAGCGCTCCGTGTCGATCTCGAAGGGGCCGATCCGCAGCGTCGTCGCGTCGGTGGCCGGCCCGGTGCGCGGCTCGACGCGGGCGATGTCGACGGGGCCGGGCTGGCCCGGCATGTCGAGCCGGCCGTGATCGACGAAGCGCATCTGCGGCGCATCGGGCGCTGCGTCGCGCACCGCCGCCGTCGCGAGGATACCGCCGCGCGGCGCGGTCTCGGCAAGCCGGCGCGCCAGCGCGACGTCGCGGCCATGCGAGGCCGCATCCGCCCGCGCCGAGGACACGCCGTGCAGCCCCGCGCGCAGCGCCGCACCCGCCGCCGCCCCGGCCGCGCGCGCCGCCTCGGCAAAGCGCAGCGCCCGGGCGACCGTGTCGAACCCGAAGACCGGAAGGCGCGCATCGCCACCGCCGAGCGGCCGGCCATATTCACGTAGCGCAGCCGCGCTCAGCCGCGCCGCGCCGCCGTCCTGCGCGCCCGACCTGGCCGAAGGAAGCCTGACCGCGACGAGGCAGGTAAACGCAGTGGCCATGGCACGACTCCACCGGGCGGATGCGTCCGCTCTTCCCGAGCCTGCCTCTGTCCCGGGTGCGACATGATACCGCAGGGCGGCGGCCGCCGCAACGCGCCGGGGCCTCAGCCTTCGGGGTTGCGTGCGCTGATCACCCAGGAGGAGCTGTCCATGTAGATGCCGTCATCCTTGACCTTCTGCTTGCGGATCGCCTCGGCGAGGGCGGCCTCGATCTCGCCGCGCCGGGCCTCGGCCACATCGCCGGCCTCGCGAAACACCTCGCCCGCCGGGCCGAGCGCGAGCGTGAAGGCGATGGCGTCCTGCACGTCCTGGCCGATCTTGACCTCGGCATCGACGCGCTCGAAGCGGATGTCGCTGTAGCCGGCGATCTCCATCATCTTGCGCGTTGTCGCCTCGTCGGCCATCGAGAACGGCCCCGGCCCGCAGGTGCGCGCATCCTCGCCCGGCGGCGGCAGGAATTGCAGCACCACGTCCTTGGCCATCGACAACCACGGATTGTCCTTGGCGTCGCGCCACACGATATGCGCCATGCGCCCGCCGGGCTTGAGCGCGCGGCGCATGTTGCGCAGCCCCGCGACCGGGTTGGTGAAGAACATCGTCCCGAACCGCGCGAAGACGAAGTCGAATTGCCCCTCGGGCAGCGCGATCTCGGCATCGCCGCGCATGAAGCGCACATTGTCGAGCCCGCTTTCGGCGAGATCGGCCTCCGCCTCGGCGAGGAACGCATCGCAGCAATCGATGCCCACCACCTCGCCCTTGGGGCCGACGATGCGCCCGAAGGCGATCGCCGTGTCGCCAAAGCCGCAGCCCACATCGAGCACCCGGTCGCCCTCGCGCACCGGCAGCTTGGGAAACACCTTCTCGCTGTGCTGCGTCAGCCCGCCCACGAGCACGTGGCGAAAGCGGATGAACTTGGGCGCGAGCACATCGTTCCAGAACCGGACGAACTCGGTATCGCCGCCGGCGGTGGTTTCGCTGGTCGCGGTCATGGTGTCGTCTCCCTTTGCTGTTGCGCGCGCCAGCTGGGCACGCCCGCGCGATGCGTGCTTGCGGATGATGTGGCGATGATCTGGGGAATTCCTGAGGAACCCAGCCGCGCCCCGGCGCGAAAAACCCACGAAACCGCCAAGCACGGGGGCGTGCGGCCGCGCAATGATGGGCCCTGCGGATCGCAGCAGGAGGGAGTTTGCCCATGGCCGCAACCGACGAACTCGTCGTGGTGATGACGCATGGCCCGCAGGAGGAGAGCGCCTCGGTCGGCTTCACGATCGCCAATGGCGCGATCACCTCGGGGCTGCGGGTGTGCGTGTTCCTGACCGGCGACGCCGTCGACATCGCGCGCCGCGGCGCGGCCGATGCGGTGCAGATGCACCCACTCGAGCCGCTCAAGGCGCTGGTCGACGATTTTCTCGCCCGCGGCGGCACGCTGTGGGCCTGCACGCCCCGCGTGAAGGCGCGCGGCTACGCCGAGGGTGACCTCCTCGCCGGGGCCGAGATCACCGGGGCGAGCCCCATGCACGAGCGCATCAAGGCCGGGGCGGCGACGCTGAGCTTCTGACCCGGCACCACCATCGAGAGGAGACAGACTCATGTTCAGGCCCGCCACCATCGCCGCCGCTGCCGTAGCGCTCGCCGCGCCGGGGGCGGCGGCCGCATCGGAGTATTTCATCGTCCACACCCTCGACCAGGACCCGCACGAGGCCGCGGCGGTCGTGCGCGAGCACACCGAGGCCGACGAGGACTGGCTGTTTCTCGCCGAGTTCGGCCTTGCCGGCGGCGAGGTCACGGCGCTCAAGATCTGCTATACCGGCATTACCGGGGACCTGATGGCCGCCCCGCGCCACATCATGGCGATGATGCCCTGCGGCCATCTCGCCTTCTACGAGGAGGAGGGAGAGCCGACGCTGTCGATGCTCGATCTCGGCTTCATGACCGCGCTCGAAGATGACCCGAACGTCGCGGCGGCGGCGGATGCGGGCAACCCGGCCTTCGCGCAGCTTCTCTCCGACACGCTGGGGCTGGAGTAGCGCGATGCGGCTGAGCCGGCGCAATGCGATCGTGCTCGGCGCGGCGGCGGTGCTGATGGCGGCGCCGCTGCGCGGGGGCGAGCGGTTGGTGCGCGCGATGACCGGCGGGGCGACGCCGCCCGAGCGGCGTGTGCGCATCGACGCCCCCGAAAGCGCGGGGCACGCCGCCGCCGTGCCGGTCACGGTGCGCTGCGACGAGGCCGAGTTGATCCGCCTCTTCGCCCCCGCCAACCCGACGCCCGAGGTGTTCACCGCCCGCTTCGGCCCGCATGCGGCCCGCCCCGAACTCGCCACCCGCATCCGCATGGACCGCTCGCAGGATCTGATCGCGGTGGCGCGGCTGCGCGGTGGCGGCTTCGTGATGGCGCGCGCCCATGTCGAGGTGGGCCGCAGCGGCTGCCGCGTGTGAAGGAGACCGCCATGTCCGGGCGCACCCCCCGCATCCGCCTGCCCGAGACCGCCGCCGCCGGCGACACCGTCGAGATCCGCGCGCGCATCATGCACCCGATGGAGAACGGGCTGCGCCGCGATTCCGAGGGCCGGCGGGTGCCCCGCCACATCGTGCGCCGTTTCAGCTGCCGCTTCGAGGGCGAGACCGTCATCGACGTCGATATCGAACCCAGCGTCTCGGCCGATCCGTTCGTGCATTTCGCCGCGCGGGTGCCGGGGCCGGGGCGGTTCCGCTTTGTCTGGGTCGAGGATGACGGGACCGTCACCGAGGAGACCCGCGAGATCACCGTAAGCTGACAGGAGGCCGCCATGTCCGCCCGTGCCCCCCTCGCTGCGCTGCTCGCCGCACCCGTCGCCGCCGCCGCGCTCGCCGGGCCCGACCCCGAACACGGCGCGTGGCTCGGCGCGCATTGCGCCGGCTGCCACGCCGAGAGCGGCTCGGCGGCGATGCCGCCGCTCGAGGGCATGGACCCCGACGCCTTCACCGCCGCGATCGAGGCCTATCGCAGCGGGGAGCGCACCCATCTCGCCATGCAAATGTTCGCGCAGACCCTGTCAGCCTCCGACGTCGCCGATCTTGCCGCATGGCTTGCCGAGGAGGACACGCGATGAAACTGCACCGCCGCACCCTGATCGGCGGGCTCGCCGCCGGCGCGCTTGCCACCCCGATGATCGCGGCCGACACCCGCCCGCGCGTGGTCGTCATCGGCGGCGGGGCGGGCGGCGCGACCGCGGCGCGCCACCTCGCGGATGGCGGCGTCGCGGTCACGCTGATCGAGCCCGCGCGGCGCTATTACACCTGCTTCTTCTCAAATCTCTATCTCGGCGGTTTCCGGGATCTCGACGACCTCGCCCATGGCTATGGCGGGCTCGCCGCGCGCGGTGTCAACGTGATCCATGACCGCGCCGCCGATGTGGACCGCGACGCGCGGCGCGTGACGCTCGCGGGCGGGGCGGAGCTGTCCTATGACCGGCTGATCGTGGCGCCGGGGATCGATTTCGTCGAGGGCAGCGTGCCGGGCTGGAGCGTGGCCGCGCAGAACGCCATGCCGCACGCCTACCGCGCCGGCAGCCAGACGCGGCTCCTGCGCGAGCAGCTCGCCGCGATGCGCGAGGGCGGGGTGTTCGCGCTGATCGCGCCGCCCAACCCCTATCGCTGCCCGCCGGGCCCTTATGAGCGCGTCTGCATGAGCGCGCATTACCTCTCGCAGCACAATCCGAGCGCCAAGATCCTCGTGATCGACCCCAAGGACTCCTTCTCCAAGCAGGGGCTCTTCGAGGCCGCCTGGCGCGACCACTACCCCGGCATGATCGAGCGCATCGGCCCCGATTTCGGCGCGGATAAGGTCGCGGTCGATCCCGACGCGATGGTGGTGGATATCGACGGGATGGCCGAGGATGTCGATGTGTGCAACGTCATCCCCGCCCAGAAGGCCGGGCGCATCGCCCGGATCGCGGGGCTGACCGACGCGGCCGGGTGGGCGCCGGTGCATCCCGAGGACATGCGCAGCCGCAAGGACGACGCGGTGCATGTGCTCGGCGACGCCGCCAATCAGGGCGACATGCCGAAATCCGCCTTCTCGGCCAACAGCCAGGCCAAGGTCGCCGCGCAGGCGATCCGCGCCGAGCTCCTGGACGCACCGCGCCACCCGGCGCGCTACGCCAACACCTGCTGGTCGTTGCTCGGTCCCGAGGACGGCGTGAAGGTCGGCGCGGCCTATGCGCCTGAGGATGGCCGCATCGCGACGCTCGACAGCTTTCTCAGCGACGGCGACGAGAACGCCGAGACGCGCCGGCAGACCTGGCGCGAGAGCATCGACTGGTATCGCGCGATCACGGCGGAGATGTTCGGCTGAGCAGGTGGCACTGCGCGATTGCGTCGCGGTCAAAAATGATGTTGCGTGCTCGGGGCGGCGCTCGGGAGGATGTTCGCCGCCTCGGAGGATACACGGAACACGATGCCTGCAACGCTCGACACCTCGCCGCCGGTCTCGGACACGGTGCGCAAGACGACCTGCTACATGTGCGCCTGCCGCTGCGGGATCGACGTGCATCTGCGCGCTGGCCGCGTCACCCATATCGACGGCAACCGCGATCATCCCGTCAATCGCGGCGTGCTCTGCGCCAAGGGCTCGGCGGGGATCATGCAGCATCTCTCGCCAGCGCGGCTGCGTGCGCCGCTGCGCCGGACCGGCCCGCGCGGCTCGGGTCAGTTCGAGGAGATCGGCTGGGAGGAGGCACTCGCGACGGCGGCGGGTTGGCTCGCCCCGCTGCGCGCCGAAGCGCCCGAGAAGCTCGCCTTCTTTACCGGGCGTGACCAGTCGCAAAGCTTCACCGGCTGGTGGGCGCAGCAATTCGGCACGCCGAACTGGGCCGCGCATGGGGGCTTTTGCTCGGTGAACATGGCGGCGGCGGGGATCTACACGCTCGGCGGCTCGTTCTGGGAGTTCGGTCAACCCGACTGGGAGCACACCAGGCTCCTGATGCTCTTCGGCGTGGCCGAGGACCACGATTCCAATCCCATCAAGATGGGGCTCGGCCGGCTCAAGGCGCGCGGCGCGCGGGTGATCGGGGTCAACCCGGTGCGCACCGGCTACAATGCCATCGCCGATGACTGGATCGGGATCACGCCGGGCACGGACGGTCTATTCATCGGCGCGCTGATCCATGAACTCCTGCGCGCCGGGCGCATCGACCTCAATTACCTGATGCGCTACACCAATGCGCCCTTTCTCGTGCGCGCCGACGCCGAGGGGCGCGGCCTGTTCCTGCGCGGGCCGGACGGCGAGCCGCTGATCCGCGACCGCGCGAGCGGCAAGGCGGTGCCCTGGGACAGCCCGGACGCGGCCCCCGATCTCGCGCATGGATGGGATGATGGCGGCGCGACCCATCTTCCGGCCTTCCGCCATCTCGCGGATCGCTATCTCGACCCCGCCCATGGCCCCGATGCCGTGGCCGAACGCTGTGGCGTGCCCGCCGCGCGCATCCGCGCCGTCGCCGCCGAGCTCGCCAGCACCGCCTTCGAGGAGGAGATCACCCTCGATCAGCCCTGGACCGATTTTCGCGGCCAGCACCACGCGACGATGACGGGCCGGCCGGTGGCGTTTCACGCCATGCGGGGCATTTCGGCGCATGCCAACGGCTTTCAGACCTGCCGCGCGCTGCACATCCTTCAGCTTCTGCTCGGCAGCGTCGAGACGCCGGGCGGGTTTCGCTTGAAGCCGCCCTATCCCAAGCCCGCCGCGGCGCATCCGCGCCCGCACGCCGCCTGCACGCCCGGCGCGCCGCTGCCGGGGCCGCATCTGGGCTATCCGCAGGGGCCGGAGGATCTGTGCCTCGACGCGGGCGGCGCGCCGCAGCGCATCGACAAGGCGTTTACCTGGGACGCCCCGCTCGCGGCGCATGGCATGATGCACATGGTCATCGCCAACGCCCATGCCGGCGATCCCTATCCGATCGACACGCTGTTTCTCTACATGGCCAACATGGCCTGGAACTCGTCCATGAGCACCGGGCGGGTGCAGGAGATGCTCACCGACACGGACGCGAATGGCGACTACGTGATCCCGCGGATCATCTGTTCGGATGCCTATTCCTCCGAGATGGTCGCCTATGCCGATCTGGTGCTGCCCGACACGACCTATCTCGAGCGCCATGACTGCATCTCGATGCTCGACCGGCCCATCGGCGAAGCGGACGCCGCCGGTGACGCGATCCGCTGGCCCGTGGTGGCGCCCGACCGCGACGTGCGCCCGTTTCAGTCGGTGCTGCTCGAGCTCGGGCACCGGCTCGGCCTGCCGGGGATGGCGGCGGCGGACGGATCGCCCGAATTCGCCGATTACGCCGACTACATGACCCGCCACGAGCGCCGCCCCGGCATCGGCCCGCTCGCCGGCTGGCGCGGCGACGGCAGCGCCGAGGGCCGCGGCGCGCCCAACCCCGACCAGATCGACCGCTACATCGCCAATGGCGGCTTCTGGCGCAGCGAGATCCCCGCGCAGGCGCAGTATTACAAGCCCTTCAACACCGCCTATCAGGACTGGGCCGTGGGGGTGGGGCTCTTCGACGCGCCGCAACCCTACCTGTTCGAGCTCTATGCCGAGCCGCTGCGCCGCTTTCAGCGCGCCGCGGAGGGGCAGGGC
>PUKW01000236.1 GCA_003550665.1 Paracoccaceae bacterium
CAGGCTATGAAGCCGATTAACCGCGTCACGCTCTAGGCGGGGCGCGCGATGATCGCGTCGGCTCGCGCGCGCTCGTTTCATGCGCGGGGCTTGCGGTCGGCGCGGGCTTGGGGGCAAATGGGGGCGCCGCAGGGAGGTGTCCGGTGACGGAGGTGACGATCAGACCGGCGCAGCCCGAGGATGTGCCCGCGCTGGACAAGGGGCTGCGTCAGCTGTCGGCGGGGATGGGCGACGGCCACCGCGCCGCGCCGGCGGACCTTCGCGCCGCGGGGTTCGGCGCGCACCCGGCCTTTCAGGCGATTCTCGCGGAGCGCTCGGGCGCGGTCGTGGGGATCGTCCTTTTCTCGCCGGTCTTTTCCACGGTGCGCGGCGGGGCGGGGGTCTATGTCTCGGATCTGTGGGTGGCTGCGGATGCGCGCGGGGCAGGGCTCGGCGCACGGCTTCTCGTGGCCGCGCGCGACCGGGCGGCGGCGTTGTGGCGCGCGCGGTTCCTGCGGCTCGCGGTCTATGACGATAACCCGCGCGCGCACGCCTTCTATGCGCGGCTGGGCTTCATTCCGCAGCCCGGCGAGACGATCCTCACGCTCGATGGCGCGGGGCTCGCCGCGCTGAAAGGAGATCCATGAAAGCCTTCCTCGATGATCGGCAGCGGCGCCACGACCCGCGCCATTTCATGGCCAATGGCCGCGTCCTGCAAAGCCCGGAGCAGCCCGCGCGCGTCGATGTGCTCAAGGCCGGGGCCGAAGCCGCCGGCTGCCGCTTCGAAGCGCCGGCCGATCACGGCATGGGGCCGGTCGCGGCGCTGCACTCGCCCGAATACCTTACCTTCCTGCAGACCATCCACACGCGCTGGTCGCGCATCCCGGACGCCTCCGACGAGGTGATCCCCAATATCCATCCGGGCCGGCGCCCGGCCTCCTATCCGCGCTCGGCGGCGGGGCAGGCGGGGTTTCACCAGGCCGACACGGCCTGTCCGATCGCGGCGGGAACCTGGGGGTCGGCCTACTGGTCGGCGCAGACGGCGCTGAGCGGTGCGGCGGCGCTGAGCGGCGGGGCGCCGATGGTCTATGCGCTGTCGCGCCCGCCGGGGCACCATGCCTATGGCGACATGGCCGGGGGCTTCTGCTTTCTCAACAATTCGGCCATCGCGGCCGAGGCGCTGCGCGCGGATGGCTGGCGTCCGGCGATCCTCGATGTCGATGTCCATCACGGCAACGGCACGCAGGGTATCTTCGAGGCGCGCGCCGATGTGCTGAGCGTATCGATCCATGCCGATCCGGCGCGCTTCTACCCGTTCTTCTGGGGCCACGCGCATGAGCGCGGCATCGGGGCGGGGGAGGGGTACAATCTCAACCTGCCGCTCGCGCGGGGGACCGGCGATGACGATTATCTGCGCACCCTCGACATCGCGCTCGAGCGCATCGCGGCCTTCGGGGCGGATGTGATCGTCGTGGCGCTCGGGCTCGACGCGCATGAGGCGGATCCGCTGCGCGGGCTCGCCGTGACAACGCCGGGGATGGGGCGCATCGGCGCGGCGATCGCGGACACCGGGCTGCCCTGCCTGTTCGTGCAGGAGGGCGGCTATCTGAACGATGCGCTGGGCGACAACCTGACGCAGTTTCTCGCGGGCGCGGCCGGCTGAGCGTCACGCCACCCCGGCGCGCAGGCAGTCATGGATGTGCAGCAGCCCTTCGAGCGCGCCGCGCGCATCCGTCACCGGCAGCGCGCCGATGGCGTTGGCGTTCATGATACCGAGTGCCTCGCTCGCGAGCCCGTCGGGACGGATGGTGCGCGGGGACGGGGTGGCGACGTCGCGCGCGCTCTTGTCCATCAGCCCGTCGAGATGGCGCCGCAGGTCGCCGTCGGTGATCACCCCGGCCAGCCGCGCGCCCTCCATCACCAGCGCCACGCCGAAACCCTTGGCCGTCATCGTCACCAGCACCTCGCCCATGCCCATCTCGGGGGTCACCAGCGGCAGGCGCGCGCCGGTGTGCATCATGTCGCCCACGCGCAGGAATTGCGCGCCGAGCTTGCCGCCGGGATGAAAGACATGAAAGGCCGCGCCATCGAAGCCGCGCAGCCGCATCAGCGTGATTGCCAGCGCATCGCCGAGCGCCATCGAGCAGGTCGTCGAGGTCGTCGGCGCCATGCCGATACTGCAGGCCTCCGGCGCGTCGGGCAGCAGAAGCGCGATGTCCGACTGGCGCGCGAGCGTGCTGTCGGGGGCCTTGGTGACCGTGATGATCGGGATCGAGAAGCGCCGGCAATAGGCAACGAGATCGTGCATCTCGCGCGTCTCGCCGGAATTGGAGATGAACAGGCACACATCGTCGCGCGTGATCATCCCCAGATCGCCATGGCTGGCCTCGGCGGGATGCACGAAGAGCGCGGGCGTGCCCGTCGATGACAGCGTCGCGGCGATCTTGTGGGCCACATGACCCGATTTGCCCATTCCCGAGGTCACGACGCGCCCGCGCGCCGACAGGATGCGCCGCACCGCAGCCGCGAAGCCGTCAGGCAATTCGTCGGCCATCTGCAGCAGCGCCGCGCCCTCGATGCGCAGAACCTCGCGCGCCGTCGCCTCGAGCGGGGCCGCATCGCCTGCCGCGGCCGTGGGAATGTCCGTCGTGTCGCTCATCGTGCCCCGTCCTCGCCTGGCTCGGATTTAACATGGCGCCCCGGCGAATGCACGCGCGGCGCGGATGGTTGCACCCGGTCCGGGCGCATGGAAAGCTGCGCGCCGGGGATGCGGGAGACGCGAGGGTGATGCAGGAGAACGAGCACGCAGAGGTGGTGGCGTTTCTGTCCGATCCGGCGGTGCATGGCACCGATGTCGAGGTCGCGCGCACGCATGGCGCGCTGGTCTTCCTCGCCGGGGATCGGGCCTACAAGCTCAAGCGCGACATCGCCTATGACTACATGGATTTCTCCACCCCCGAGCGCCGGCGCGCGATTCTGCAGCGCGAGCTCGATCTCAACCGTCCGCACGCGCCCGAGATCTATCACGACCTCGTCGCGGTCACGCGCGGGCCGGACGGCGGGCTCGCGCTCGATGGCCCCGGGGACCCGGTGGAGTGGGTGCTGCGGATGCGGCGGTTTCCGGCGCAGGCCGAACTCGCCGAGGTGGCGCGCCGCGGCGGGATCGATGCCGCGCTTGCCGCGCGGATCGGGCGCGTGGTCGCGGGCTACCATGCCGATGCGCCGCGCGCCGGGGTGGATCACGGCGCGGCGCGGATCGGGCGGATCGTCGCGGATATCCTCGGCAGTCTCGCGCAGATGGACGACGTGCTCGATGCCGACGCCGTGACCGATCTGCGCGCAAAGGCCGATGCGGCGCTCGGGCGCGTGGGCGGGCTGCTCGATGCGCGCGCGGCGGCAGGGTTCGTGCGCCGCTGTCACGGCGATCTGCATCTGGGCAATCTCGTGCTCATCGAGGGGCGGCCGGTGCCCTTCGACGCGCTCGAATTCGACGAGCGGCTGGCCACCATAGACGTGCTCTATGACCTCGCCTTCCTGCTCATGGACCTGATGCATGTCGATCTGCGCCCGGCGGCGAACGCGGTGCTCGGGCATTATCTCGCCCATGCCGACGAGCCCGCGCATCATGACGGGCTCGCGGCGCTGCCGCTGTTTCTGGCGCTGCGCGCGGCGATCCGGGCGATGGTCGCGGTTCAGCGCGCGCGCCTGGCCGACGATCCGGCCGAGGGCGAGGCCGCCGCGCGCGACTACCTCACCGAGGCCGGGGCCTGTCTCGCGCCGCCGCGGCCCGTCCTCGTGGCGGTGGGCGGGTTGTCGGGCAGCGGCAAGACGACGCTCGCCGCCGGGATCGCGCCCGGCATCGGCGCAGCCCCCGGCGCGGTGCATCTGCGCAGCGACATCGAGCGCAAGGTGATGTTCGAGGTCGATCCGCTCGAAAAGCTTCCAGCCGAGGGGTATGGCCCCGATGTGAGCGCGCGGGTCTATGCGCGGCTGCGCGAGCGCGCGGAGCGGGCGCTGCGCGCGGGCCATGCCGTGGTGCTCGATGCCGTTCACGACATCGAGACCGAACGCGCCGCCGCCGCGGCGGTTGCCGCGCGCGCCGGGGTGCCGTTCCACGGGCTGTGGCTCGAGGCCGAGCCGCAGGCGCTGATCGAGCGGGTGAGTGCGCGGCGCGGCGACGCCTCGGATGCGGATGCCGATGTGGTGCGCCATCAGCTCGCCGGCGCGCCCGACACCGTCGAGTGGCACATGGTCGATGCCTCCGGCACCGCGCAGGCGACGCTCGCGAATGCGCGCGCGGTGCTCGGCGCGGTTCTGACATGGCCGTGAGAGGCCGGGCCGGGGCCGGGGAATTCCATCCGCCTCGGCTTGCCATTCCGCGGGGTGCTCGATAAGTTGCGCGCCAATCGCGCGGGGTCCGGCCGGGCCGCGCCGCTCAGGACATCCACGCATGAGGAGCGCCCATGTTCGTCACCCCCGCCTATGCCCAGGACGCCGCCGGTGGCGCCGGGGCGTTTGCAAGCTTCATCCCGCTGATCCTGATCTTCGCGATCATGTGGTTCCTGCTGATCCGTCCGCAGCAGAAGAAGCTCAAGGAGCACCGCGCGATGGTCGAGGCGCTGCGCCGCGGCGACCAGGTTGTCACCCAGGGCGGGGTTGTCGGCAAGGTCACCAAGGTCAAGGAGGACGGCGAGGCCGAGGTCGAGATCGCGGACGGCGTGCGCGTGCGGGTGCTCAAGCACACCATCGCCAGCGTCATCAACAAGACCGAGCCGGCGAATGACTGACGCGCGCCACCCGGGCGCGCAGGACTGACGGGACGGGCCGCGCATGCTGCATTTTCCGATCTGGAAACGGATCATCATCTGGGGACTCTGCGCGACGGCGCTGATCTTCGCGATGCCCAACCTGTTCTACGACAGGGTGGAGCGCTACTCCGACGCCGAGCGCATGGTCGAGATGGCCGGCGAGATCGCCACCGATGAACAGGGCGCCGATCTCGACCTGTGGCCGAGCTGGCTGCCCTCGACGATCGTGCATCTCGGGCTCGATCTGCGCGGCGGGGCGCATCTGCTCGCCGAGGTTCAGGTTGAGGATGTCTATGCCGACCGGATGGACGCGCTCTGGCCGGCGGTGCGCGACATGCTGCGCGACGAGCGCGACACGGTCGGCGGCATTCGGCGCCAGGATTCGCCGGCCGATGAATTGCGGGTGCAGATTTCCGAGCCGGACGGCATGAGCCGTGCGCTCGAGCTGGTGCGCGATCTCGCGCAGCCGGTCTCCGACGCGACGGGTGCGGGCAGCGACGATATCGATGTGAGCTCGGATGGTGACGAGATCGTCATCACCCTGTCGGACGCCGAACGCCGCGCCACCGATGACCGCACGATGCGCACCGCCGTCGAGATCGTGCGCAACCGCATCGATGAGGTCGGCACCCGCGAGCCCAACATTCAGCGCCAGGGCTCGCAGCGCATCCTGATCCAGGTCCCCGGCGTCGACTCGGCCGAAGAGATCAAGGAGCTGATCGGAACCACCGCGCGGCTGACCTTCCACGCGGTGCTCGATTCCACGAGCGATCCCGACACCACGGTCGAGTCGGGCGAAGTGCTCTACCCCTCGATGGAGGAGGAGGGGCGCTACTACCTCATGGAAAGCAGCCACGTCGTCAGCGGCGAGCAGCTCGTCGACGCGCAGCCGAGCTTCGACGAGAACAACCGACCCGCGGTCAATTTCCGCTTCAACCCGGCGGGCGGGCGCACCTTCGGCGACTTCACGGCCGAAAACATCGGCTCTCCCTTCGCGATCGTGCTCGACGAGGAGGTGATCTCGGCGCCCGTCATCCGCAGCCACATCCCCGGCGGGTCCGGCATCATCACCGGCGATTTCACCGTCGAGGAGTCAACCCAGCTCGCGATCCTGCTGCGCTCCGGCGCTCTGCCGGCGGAGCTGACCTTCCTCGAGGAGCGCACCATCGGCCCCGAGCTCGGTCAGGACAGCATCGATGCGGGCCGCATCGCCTCGATCGTGGCGCTGACCGCCGTGCTCGGCTTCATGATGCTGTCCTACGGGATGTTCGGGATCATCGCCAATATCGCGCTTTTGCTCAATATCGGGATGATCTTCGGGCTGTTGTCGCTGATCGGGGCGACGCTGACGCTGCCGGGGATCGCGGGGATCGTGCTGACCATCGGCATGGCCGTGGACGCCACGGTGCTCATCCTCGAGCGAATACGCGAGGAGCTGCGCACCGCCAAGGGCCCCGCGCGCGCCATCGAACTGGGCTACGAGAAGGCGATGTCCGCGATTCTCGACGCCAACATCACCACCTTCATCACCGCGGGCATCCTGTTCGCGATGGGGGCGGGGCCGGTGCGCGGCTTCGCGGTGACGCTCGGGCTCGGGATCCTCACCTCGGTGTTCACCGCGCTGTTCATCACGCGGCTGATGATCGTGATGTGGTTCGAGCGTAAGCGGCCCAAAACCTTCGCCATCTAGGGGGCGTCATGCGACTGAAACTGGTTCCGCAGGACACGACGATCGACTTCTTCAAGCACTGGAAGACGACCTTCGGCGGGTCCATGGTGGCGATGGTGCTCTCGCTGGTGGTGGTGGCGATCATCGGGCTCAATTTCGGCATCGATTTTCGCGGCGGCACCTCGGTGCGCACCCAGGCCGAGGAGCCCATCGATGTCGGGGAGTATCGCGCCGCCGTGGAGGGGCTCGGCTTCGGGGATGTCAACATCACCGAGGTCTACGATCCCGGCTTCGCCGATGACGAGAATGTCGCCCAGATCAACATCCAGGCCCAGGAAGGGCAGGAGAGCGTCGGCACCGACACCATCGCCGAGCTCGAGCGCACCCTGCAGGAGATCGACCCGACACTGACCTTCACCTCGGTGGAGTCCGTCGGCCCGACCGTGTCGGGAGAGCTCATCCAGGCGGCGATACTGGCCGTCGTGGCCGCACTCGGGGCGGTTCTGTTCTATATCTGGCTGCGCTTCGAGTGGCAGTTCTCGCTTGGCGCTGTGGCCGCGCTCGTGCATGACGTCACGCTGACGCTGGGGATCTTCGCGCTGCTGCAGATCCGCTTCGACCTGGCGATTATCGCGGCCTTGCTGACCATCGTGGGCTATTCGCTCAACGACACGGTGGTGGTGTTCGACCGGATCCGCGAGAACCTGATCAAATACAAGAAGCGCCCGCTCAAGGAGGTGTTCAACATCTCCATCAATGAGACGCTCTCGCGCACGGTGATGACCTCGGTGACGACGCTTCTGGCGCTGCTGTCGCTGTTCGTGCTCGGCGGCGACGTGATCCGCGGCTTCGTCTTCGCGATGATCTGGGGCGTGATCGTGGGCACCTACTCCTCGGTCTTCGTCTCCTCGGCGGTGCTGTTGTTCCTCGGCGTCAAGCGCGACTGGTCCAAGGAGAAGGACGACACCGCCGGGACACGCTTTGCCAAGCCACAAAAGGACGCTTGAGCGCGCTCGACACCGCCCTCGCGACGCCCGGGCTCGGATGGCTGTTCCTCGCGGCATTCGCCGCCGGCCTTGTGCGCGGCTTCACGGGGTTCGGCACGGCGCTGATGTTCATGCCCGTCGCCGGGGCGCTGGTGTCGCCTTTCTGGGCGCTGGTGATGCTCGTGGTGATGGACTCCATCGGCCCGCTGCCGACCGTGCCGCGCGCCTTTCGCGACGGCGCGCCGCGGGAGGTGGCGCGGCTGATGGGCGGGGTGATCCTCGGGCTGCCGATGGGGCTGTGGCTGCTCGACCGGGTGCCGGTGACGGCGTTTCAATGGGGGGTGTCGGGGGTGGCGCTGGTGCTCGTGGCGGTGCTGATGAGCGGCTGGCGCTATCGCGGCCCGCGCGGGGCGGTCGTTTCCGGGGTGACGGGCTGGGTGTCGGGGTTCCTGGGCGGCAGCACCGGGCTCGGCGGGCCGCCCGTGGTGCTCTACTACATGGCGAGCGGGCTGCCCGCGCGGGTTCTGCGCGGCAATTTTCAGCTCTTCTTCGTGGGCACCAACGCGGCCTTTCTCGCGGCCCTCGCGGCGATGGGGCATCTCGCGGCCGCGGCGCTGGTGCTGGGACTGCTGATCGTGCCGCCGTTCCTGTTGGCCAACCTGCTCGGCGCTGCTATGTTTCGGCCCGAACGCGAGCGGCTCTATCGCTTTGCCGCCTACGGGCTGATCACGCTCGCGGCGCTGGCGGGCATGCCGATCTGGAGGTGACGATGCAGCTCGAAGAGGTCCAGTTTCCCGATGCCGCTCCGATCGATGGCTACGGCCCCGGCTTCTTTCGCGTGGGCGGGACGCTGCACGAGGGGGCGATCCTCGTGATGCCGGGCAGTGTGCGGCCCTGGGGCGGCTTCGAGGACAGCGCCACGCTCGTCGCCGTCGCGGCCGAGCTCGACGTGCTTTTCCTGGGCACCGGGGCGGAGATCTGCCACATCCCGCGGGCGCTGCGCGATCCCGTCGAGGATGCCGGCCCCGGCATCGAGATCATGGCCAGCCCCGCAGCCTGCCGCAGCTACAACGTGCTGCTGGCAGAGGGCCGGCGCATCGCGGCGGCGCTGCTGCCCGTCGGCTGAGCGGCGGGGCTTGACCCGGCGCCTGCGAAGTCTCTTATACAGGGCAGCGCAACGCGACACGAGAGGACAAGATAATGGCTCTAGAACTTCCCGACCTGCCCTATGCCCATGACGCGCTCGCCGATCTCGGCATGTCGCGCGAAACCATGGAGTATCACCACGACATCCATCACAAGGCCTATGTCGACAACGGCAGCAAGCTGATCGCGGGCTCCGAATGGGAGGGCAAGTCCGTCGAGGAGATCGTCAAGGGCACCTATGACAGCGGCGCCGTGGCCCAATCGGGCATCTTCAACAACGTCTCGCAGCACTGGAACCACACCCAGTTCTGGCAGATGATGGCCCC
>PUKW01000292.1 GCA_003550665.1 Paracoccaceae bacterium
AGATCTGGCAGGCCGAGACCCGCGCCGCGGCCGAAGCCGCCATGGACACCTTCGCCGAGAAATATGGGGCGAAATACGAGAAGGCGGTGACCTGTCTGACCAAGGACCGCGAGGTCCTGCTCACCTTATACGACTTCCCGGCCGAGCATTGGGACCACCTGCGCACCGGCAACCCGATCGAGAGCGTGTTCGCCACCGTCCGGCACCGGACCGCGCGTACCAAAGGCGCGCTGTCGCAGAAAACGGTGAAGCTCATGGTCTTCAAGCTGGTTCAGGCCGCCGCGAAGACCTGGCGGCGGCTGAAGGGTGCGAACCAGTTGCCAATGGTCATCGAAGGCATCACTTTCACCGACGGTGTCGCCGAAACCGACACCGCAAACCGCGCCGCTTGATCAGGCCGCGTCACCCAAAATCGCGCATAGCTCTCGCCATCCATGCCGACCCCCTTTCACGGGAGTCAGCATCAACCAGAAACAGGCCGCGTGTGAATCCCAAAGACACAACCTGATCGTGTTCGATTCAAAGACTATAACGCCGTCAGGCCGCTCGAGGCGCGCCGGCGATCGAGAGATTCGAAGGTTCCGCGCAAAGTGCGTGCCCAGAGCGGCCGGTCCGATGACCAATCCGAACCCGCAGACTCACGTCTTGAACGATGGATCCCGCGGTGGGCAGTTTGGATGACGAGTCGTTTGCCCGGAAACCGGCTGCGCCTCGGGAGCGTCGACGCGAAGGATTGCGACGCGTCGTGGCTCAAGCGCGGGCGGTTCCCTTCCGGGACGGGGCGGTGTGGGCTTTGGGGCTGTCGTTTGACCCCTCCTCGTCCTGCAGGGTCAATCTGAACCGCTGTTTCGAGCGATCAACATGGCGGAAGAAGGCCTCGTGCGCGCGTTCGCGGCTGCCCGAGGCCACGGCGTCGATCATCTCGCGGTGCTCGCGGTTCGACACTGCGAGCCCGCCGGGCTGCACCAGACCGCGGGTCCGGCACAGGTGCAGCTTGTCGACGAAGCTGCGGTATTCGCGCATAAGCGTCTGGTTCCCCGTGCTCGTGACAAGATAGTCGTGAAACGCCAGGTTGATGGGGTAGTAGCTGTCGAAGTCGCGCGCTTCGGCGGCCACGTCCATCCGGTCAACGAAATCATTGAGCGTCTCGAGCATCGTGTCGGTGACCAGGTCGCTCAGCAGCCGACCGGCCAGCCCGAAAACGGCGGCGCGCACTTCGTAGAGTTCCAGCGCCTCGGTGATGGAGATTTCGCTCACGAAGACGCCGCGGTTGCGGATGAAATACACCAGCCCCTTGGCCTGCAGGCTGCGCATTGCCTCGCGCAGCGGGCCGCGGCTGGTGCCGAATCGGGTGGCGAGGCGGTTCTCGTTGAGCCGCTCGCCAGGTGCGATTTCGCCGTTCAGGATCAGCCGCTCGAGCTCGCGCTCGATGACCCCGGTAAGCGATGTGGTCTGGAGCGCCGACAGTACCCTTGGATCAAAATCCGACTTCTCGAGCATCCTCTCAACCCGTTCCGTGATTGCCTCAAACCCGAGACTATAGGTCAGATTCCCTGCCCTGTCATGCCCCCAGCGCCGCAATCACCGCATCGCGAACTGCCACGGTGTCCGCCTGCCCTCCCATGTCGGGGGTATAAGGGCCCGACTCGGTCACTGATTCGATGGCCCGCATCAGCCGCGCGGCGGCCTCCTGCTCGCCCAGCTTGTCCAGCAGCATCGCCCCGGTCCAGAACGCGCCGATGGGGTTGGCGATGCCGCGGCCCATTATGTCGAACGCCGAGCCGTGGATCGGCTCGAACATCGAGGGGGCGCGGCCGCTCGGGTCGATGTTGCCGGTCGCACCGTTGCCCAGGCTGCCGGTCAGCGCGGAGGCGAGATCGGACAGAATGTCGGCATGAAGGTTGGTCGCCAGAATCGTGTCGTAGTCACCGGGACGGGTGACCATCGTCGCCGCCATCGCATCGACGAGCATCCAGTCCACGTCCAGCGCGGGATACTCGGCCACGACCGCCGCGCAGACCTCGTCCCACAGCACCAGCCCGTGGCGCTGCGCGTTGGACTTGGTGACCACGGTCAGACGCTTGCGCTCACGGGCCATCGCCGCATCGCAGGCGAACCGGGCAATGCGCTCGATCCCGCCGCGGGTGAAGACGGCAACATCCATGCCGACCTCCAGCGCCAGCCCCGGATGGGCGCGCCCGCCCACCCCGGCATATTCGCCCTCCGAGTTCTCGCGCACGATCAGCCAGTCGATCCGTTCGCCCAGCTCGGAACGAAGCGGCCCGTTCATCCCGCGCAGCAGCCGCGTGGGGCGGATATTGGCGTATTGATCCAGCCCCTGGCAGATCGCGAGCCGCAGCTCCCAAAGGGTGATGTGGTCCGGGATCTCCGGGTCACCGACGGCGCCGAAATAGATCGCGTCGAAGCCGCGCAGCTTCTCGACCCCGTCCTCCGGCATCATCCGCCCGGTGCGGCGGTAAAGGTCCGAGCCCCAGTCAAAGCGCGTGGCCTCGATGCGAAAGCCGCCATCCTTCGCGGCCAGTGCGTCCAGCACGTCGATCCCGGCCTCGATCACTTCGGGGCCGACGCCGTCGCCGCCGATCACGGCCAGGTTGTAGGTGTTCATGCCGCCTCCATTCTCTTGATGATGCCCGCGACCATGTCCTCCTGCGTGCCGGTGCCGCGGATGTCGGGGGTGCGCGTGGCCGGCTCTGCGAGCGCCGCGTCGATGCCCCGCTTCATGTGCCGCGACAGCTCCAGCACCCGCTCGAGCCCGTGGTGGTGGCCCAGCCAGTCGAAAAGCATCCGCGTCGACTCGATCATAGCGAAGGGGTTGGCGATGCCCTTGCCGGCGATGTCGGGCGCCGAGCCGTGCGTCGCCTGCGCCATGGCCACCGAGCCGCGCCCGATGCACAACCCGGGCGCCATGCCGAGCCCGCCGACGAGCCCCGCCGCCTCGTCGGTCAGGATATCGCCGAACATGTTGGTGGTCACGATGGTGTCGAAACTCTGCGGGTCGCGCACCAGCCGCATGGCCATCGTGTCGACGATCACCTCGTCGACGGTCACGTCGGGAAAGTCCTTCGCCACCTCGTAGCAGCAGTCGACGAACATGCCGCAGCCCAGCTTGTAGACGGTGTTCTTGTGCACGAGGGTCAGCCGCTTGTCGCGGGTGCGCGCGATCTCGAAGGCGGCGCGCGCCACCTTCGTCGACCCCGCCGTCGAGATCACCCGCACCGAGATCGTCATATCGTGGCTGGGGCGGAATTCGCCCGAGCCGGCGACGACATTGCGGTCGGGCTGAAACCCCTCGTTGTTCTCGCGCACGATCACCAGATCGATGTCATCCTGCAGGCAGCCGATGCCGGGGAAGGAGCGCGTCGGCCGGACATTGGCGAACAGGTCGAAATGCTTGCGCAGGATCGGATGCGGATTGATGGCCTCGGGCACCTTCGGGTATTCGCGGTGCCCGATCGGCCCCAGGATCCAGCCATCGAGCCCGGAGAGTGTCTCCAGCGTGCCCTCGGGCATGGTATGGCCGTGGGTGTCGAGCGCCCGTCTGCCGATGGGGACATCGACCCAGGCGATCTCCTGCCCGGCGGCTTCGGCAGCGGCGCGCGCGATGCGCACCGAGGCGGGGACGACCTCGTGGCCGATGTCGTCCCCCTCCAGGATGCCGATCTTCAGGCGCTTGGTGCTTGCGTCGCTCATGAGCCTCAACCTTTCCCGCGCACCGATGCGCGTGCCACTTCTCCGACGTCGGAGAGGGACTCCAGCGACCAGGCGATGTCGCGCAGCCTCTGCGTGACCGTCGTGCCGACGACCAGCTCCGCCTGGTCGGTGAACTTGGTGTTCAGCTGCGCATCCGTCAGCGGCACCTCGGCACTCCCGATGGCGCGCTCGACATGCTTGGTGTGCGTGCTGCCATCCCGCAGCGTCACCTCGATATCCACCGATGCCTCGTGACAGTCGGGGTTGGTCTCGGCCTCGATCAGCCCGCGCAGCGCCACGACCTGCGGGTCGTTGACGATTTCGTCGGTGAACGCTGTCGGCGCACCGTCGCCGCGCAGCAGCGCGACCGACGCGCAGTGATAGACACTGAACTTGCCCTCCAGCTCGGTCTTGGGACTCTTGCGGCCGGTCAGTTCCAGCACCAGCGGATGGGTCCGCAGCTTGACCGAGGCGATCTGCGCGACCTTGTCTTCGCCCAGCTCGTCGCGCAACTGGATGCAGCCGTCGATAGCCGGGTGGATGACGATCCCGCAGGCGAACGGCTTGTAGCTGTTTGTCGCCGACTCCCAGCGTGTGCCGAGCCCGTCGATGATCTCGCCCCAGTCCTGCTTATCCGACATCACCTGCGCGAAACCGCGCGGTGCCTCGATCGCGCGTTCCGAGCTGTCGAAGCCCGCCTCAGCCAGAAGCGCCGACATCAGGCCATTGCGCGCCGCGATGCCGGGGTGAAAGCTCTTGGTCATGGTGCCGAACATCTCGCGCAGCCCCGATGACTGCGACGCCGCCAATCCCAGCGCCCAGCGCATCTGCTGCGCGTTGAGCCCGATCATCCGGCCAACCGCGGCAGCGCCGCCGAAGACGCCCGCGGTGCCGGTGATGTGCCAGCCGCGGTCGTAATGCTCGGGGGAGACGCTGTTGGCGATGCGGCACTCGACCTCGACCCCGGCGACGAGGGCGGTCAGGAAATCGGCGCCCGATACCGGGCGCGTCTCGGCGAGCGCGAGCAGGGCCGAGGCCACGGGCCCCGCCGGGTGCAGGATGGTCTTGAGATGCGTGTCGTCGTAGTCGAGCACATGGCTGGTAATGCCGTTCACAAGCGCCGCATGGGCGGGGTCGAGCATGTCTTCGCGCCCCAGCACCGTTGACACCTTCGGGCCCGAGAAGGGCGCGAACGCCTTGAGCGCGTGGTCCGCGGCCTCGTGATCGGCGCCGCCGACCGCGCAGCCGACCCAGTTGACGAAGGTGCGCAGCCCCTCGCGGCGAACCTCGGGCGGGATGTCCGCGCCCTGCAGGTTCACGACCCAGTCGGCGAGTGTCGCGGTGACATTGGGTATGCCGAGATCGGCTTCCTGATGATGCAGGTTCATGTCTCTCTCCTTAAAGCAGGCCGCGGGCGATGCCGCCATCGACATTCACGGCCTGTCCGGTGACATAGCTGGCCAGCGGACTCGATAGCCAGACGACGATTGTAGCGATTTCCTCGGGTCGGCCGAACCGCGCCAGCGGGATGTCGCGCGAGAACTCCGCGAGGATCTCTTCGCGCGGGCGGTTCTCGTCGGCCGACATCTTGTCGGCGCGGTTGATCCACAGCGGCGTCAGCGTGCGCCCCGGTGCCACGAGGTTCACCCGAATGCCCGCCGGGGCGAGTTCCGCTGCCAGTGTCTTGTTCAGGCCCAGCAGCCCGGCCTTGTGGACATTGGAGACAATCTGATGCTGATAGGGCATCTTGGAGGCCGCCGCGCCCAGCGTGACGATCGAGGGCGCGCGCCCGGCCTCAAGAGCCGGGATCAGCGCACGGATCGCCCGCACGGTCGAGAGCACGTTGAACTCGTAATTTTCCAACCAGTCCGCGTCGCTGAGATCGGCGAAGGCCGAACGCTTCGAGCCGCCTACCGCCGTTATCAGCCCGTCGAGGGCACCGCCCCATCGCTCGGCGACCGCCTCGGCCAGTGTCGCGCCCGCACCTTCGCGGGTCACGTCGCACACGATCTGCGCAGGCGCTGCGCCCCCGGACGCGGCGGCGATCTCTTCGGCCGCCTTGGCGAGGTTCTCTTGCGAGCGCGAGGCGATCAGCACCTCGGCGCCCTCCCCGACCAGGATCGCGGCGGCCGCCTTGCCGATGCCGTAGCTGCCGCCGACGATCAGGATGCGGCGCCCTTCGAATTCAAGGTTCAAGCCGGACTCCTCTCATTTTCAGGTACAGTTTGAAGACGATCAGCACCGTCGAGGACACCAGCGCGATGCGCATGATGTGGAATGCGGTGACGACCTCGGCGTCGAGGTTCATCGCCGTGGCGGTGAGCACCATTTCCGTGATGCTCGCCGGTGCCAGACCGAGGAAGCTCGTCGTGAAGGGAAGCCCGGTGGCGAATGACAGCACCACCGCGCCAAGCCCCGCGCCGATGATCAGATAGCATGCGATGGCCAGGCCGATGAAGGTGACCCGCGGCAGCGCCGCCATCTGCTCGCGCCGGATCTGTGCGCCGAGCCATGTGCCGAGCGCGACCTGCGCGACGATGATCACGATCGGCGGGAAATGGACCGTGAAGACCCCCGAAATACCGAGCGCGACGCCCACGAAGATCGGCCCCACCAACCAGGGGTTCGGCAACGGCGTGGGCTTGAGCGCGCGTGCGCCGAGATAACCGAGGAAAAGCGCCACCGGCGCCAGCAGCACCGAACCCGACGCGTCGTCGCTCAATGCCGTCGCGGGGCCGTGCTCTCCGAAGAAGAACACGGCGAACGGCACGATCGCCACGACCAGCGAGTAGCGCAGCGCATGGACCACCGCCACCGCCTGCGCGGTACCGCCATAGAGCTTGGCCACCGCTGCCATGTCCGCCACGCCGCCCGCGGCGGTTGCGAAGAACGCGGTGACGTGATCGAGCCGGGCAAGCCATGCCAGGAGTGCGGCGGCCGAGACGGTCACCGCGATCATGTAGACCGTTCCCAGAAACATGGCCGGCAGCAGACCGGCCGTTGCCAGCAGGATCGGCAGGGTGAAGCGCATCCCCACGACGACGCCGATCGCGACCTGCGCCAGTTCGCGCCCCATCGGCACGAGCTGCGGGCGTGGCCCGATCAGCGCGATGGCCGCCCAGACGAAGAACGGCCCCAGCATCCAGGGCAGCGGAATGTGGATCTGCGTGGCCAGCGCCCCGGCCATCGCGGCGATCACGTAGGTGCCGGCGAGCCGCCACAGAAAGCGTGCATCCACCGAGGACCGCATACGGCCCAGGAAGCTGGCTGCATCATCGCCTCGTGTCGGCTCGCCGCGCGCCACGTTCAGCCCTGGCGCAACAGGCCCATCAGCCCGCGCACATCCTCAAGCTTCTCGAATTGCGCGACCCGGTCGACGACCTCGCGGGCGCGGCCCGCGTCCCATTGCGCGAACTCCGCGCATTCGAGGAACTTCTCGGCCACTTCGTCGTAGCTCATAGGTATCGCCGGGCTCCCGCGGCCGAAATCGGCCTTGCCCGACACGCTGCGCCCGTCGGCGAGTTCGATGTCGATATAGGTTGTCATCAGGTGGTAGCCGGCGGCTTCGGCGCGATCGTCGATGACGAAATCGACCTTTTCGATCATCGCCTGAACGTCCGGCCGCATCACCACCTCGTCCGTGAACTCTTTGAGCCCCGCGCGGCCCTCGAGCAACAGGATCGCCATGCAGAATTCCATAGAAAACTTGGCCTGCAACTCGTTGGTGGGGCGGTGGTGGATCAGCGCGTTGGGCATGTTCGAATTGGTGCCCACCCGCACGCGCTTGACCTGTTCGGCCTTGATGTCGTTCTCGCGGATCAGGCGCAGCATCTCGGTCATGCCCGGATGGGTGAGCGAGCCCGACGGGTGCGGCTTGATCGAGACGCCGGGCTCGTCGAAGGTCCAGGGCGCGCCGAGCTTGCCGTGGATCGAGGCCTCGTCGTAGCCGCCGCCTGCGGCCGAGAAGAAACCGCGCGGCGCCTCGAGGATCGTCGGCGCGGCGGTCCAACCATAGGACGCGAACTGCGCCGCGACGACACCGCTCTCCGAGGACCGGCCGGCGTGGAACGGCTTGGTCATGGTCCCGAAATTCTCGCGCAGGCCCGCTGACTGGCTCCCCGCGATCGAGAGCGCGCGAAGCGTCGCATCCTCGTCAAGATCCATCAGGCGCGCGGCGGCGGACGCCGCGGCGAAGGTGCCGCAGGTCGCGGTCGCATGGAACCCGGTCTGGTAGTGGCGCGGGTTGATCGCCTCGGCGATCTTGCACTCGACCTCGACGCCGAGCTGGTAGGCGAGCATCACCTGCGCCCCAGTGCGACCGGTGATCTCGCCGATCGCCAGGGCCGCCGGCAGCGCCGGTGCGGTCGGATGGGTCAGCAGGCCATAGACGCGGTCCTTTCCGACCGCGAGCTGGGTGTCGTCGTAATCGTCGGCATGGATGCCGATACCGTTCGCGAAGGCGGCGAAGCGCGCGGGCGCCTTGCGGTCGGAACCGATCACGGTCGCGCCGTCCTTTGCGGCGGCGATGTCGTCGAGGTGTCGACGAACGAAGATCCCGGTTTGCGCGACCGATCCCGACAGCGCGAGCCCGAGCCCGTCGAGGATCGATTTGCGCCCGTTCTCCATGACCACGTCGGGCAGGGCGCCCAGCCCGGTGTCATTCACGAAACGCGCCACTTCGCGCGTCAGCCCCGAGCCATTGCCCGCCCGATCCTTCGCATCCGTTGCCATGATTGTCCCCTTCCAGAAGTTCAACGGTCTCCACCAGCGCGCTCCGGCTGGCGGTGCCCTGCCCGCCGCTGGGCGTCGGTTCCGTTAAAACCCGTCTTCCCGTTGATTGTCAACATTTCGGCGCGGCGCCGCCGCGCGGGTTCCGGCGCACCGGGCAGCCCCGGCCATAGAAGCTAAAATATTGATTATAAGTAATTTATATATGGCTCAACCCCGATCCCAAAGCATCGGTGCGCCCTGCGGCGACGGGCCGGCCGGCGCGGGAAAATCCGGATCCGGAGCTCCTACAGCCGGGGTCAGGAGGGGTTTTCCAGGGCGAGAGCGCTAAAATTGTTGACAGAGTTTTCCAACACCATAGGCTCGTGGGATGGCGATGACTGGGCGCCCCGGCCGGCATCCGAATGCCGCATGCAAGAATTCCCAGCGACAAGTGGAGGAGTTAATGACAAACAGATTCTCACGC
>PUKW01000206.1 GCA_003550665.1 Paracoccaceae bacterium
GCAAGGTCGATGGCTGGGAAACCCTCGACCAGCCGCTCGCCGACCAGCCCATTGACCTCGCCGCATGAAACCGTAACCGTGAACACGCTGGAGATCGCCGCTCACGAATTTCCACCACCTTCGAGACAGAACCGAGGGTGGCAGGAGCCGGCCCGGACCTGGTGGTCGTTCTTCCCAGACCCAGCGTGGCTCCGGCACGCAGGATGGGCGGAGAACGGTCCTTCACTGAGCGCTCTACCAACGGCGGCAATGCGCAGGAAGCGGACAGTCGGGCTTGCGAACGGTGGTTGTCGGTGCGGCGTCAAATCGCTCCTGAACTCGGTCTATCATGGTTGCGCTGCTCAGGCCGCGTCCGAGATGACGGAGTCGCAGCGGACCCCTTATTTCCTGGTCGGCTTCGGGCGCTTTGCCTACGGGCTTATCCCTCCCGCCACCCATTCGCCCCCTTCCGCACTCTCAATTTCGTTAATCGCGCCTGATCACGCTGGAGCACCTCGATCTCGTAGCCGTGGACGTTGAAAATTTCGTCTGCCTCGGGAATGCGGCGTGCGAAATCGATCACGAGTCCGGCCACGGTGACTGCATCTTCTTCTGGCAAGCCCCAGTCCATGGCGCGGTTTACCTCGCGGATACTGATGCTGCCGGGGACGGCGACCGATCCGTCGGTCTCGACTTCCAACATCGCGTCGCCACCGATGTCGTGCTCATCCGAGATGTTGCCCACAATCTCCTCGAGGATGTCCTCGAGCGTCACCACCCCCCGTAACGCACCATATTCATCGATAACGATGGCAAGGTGATTCTTGTTCTTAATGAAGGCGTGGAGTTGGTCGTCGAGGCCCGTCACATCGGGAATGAAGTAGGGCTTCATCGCGATCGACGCGATGTCGAGCGTCTCCAGCGCCGCCGCGCCGTTGTTCTCGATCACGGCGTGCATCGCGCGCGCCAGGTCCTTGGTGTGCAGGACCCCCACGATGTTATCGGACGACCCCTGCCAAAGCGGAATCCGGGTAAATCCGGATGCCAGAACAGCCGCGATGATCTCGCTCGTCCGCCGATCAATATCGATCGCTTCGACGTCTCGGCGGTGTGTTATCACCTCGTCAACGGTTCGCTGCGCGAGGTCGAGCGCTCCAAGCAGGCGGTCTCGGTCCGCCGTCTCCACCGCACCCTCGAAATGGTGCAGAGCGATCGCCCCGGCGATCTCTTCGTGCGCGGCGAACGGATGCGCGTCGGTCGCCTGCACCCCGACAATTCGCAAGATGCCCCTGACCATGACCTGCACCAACGTGACCACCGGTGCCGCGATCCTGACGACAAGGGTCATGAAGCCGGACACACGGCGCGCCACGACATCCGCATTGGTGATCGCGTAGGTCTTCGGCAGCACCTCGGAAAAGATCAGCACGAGAGCAGTCATCAGGACGGTCGCGACTGCGACGCCACCCTCGCCGAGAAGGACTGTGAAGACCATTGTTGCGAGCGAAGCCGCCAGAATATTGACGAGGTTGTTACCGAGCAGGATCGCGCCGATCAACCGCTCCTTGTCTTTTGTCAGCCGAAGGGCCCGCCGTGCGCCAGGGTCGCCCTGCTCGGCCCGTTTGTGGAGTTTGCCCCGATTTGCGGTGGTCAGCGCAGTTTCCGAGCCAGAGAAGACCGCCGAGCAGACCAAGAGAAAAAGGATCGCAATTGCTGCGCCCGCCAGGAGCGGGAACGACGTGGAACCGATAGGGGCATCCATATGCCTGAATCCTGAGAAATGGAGCGTCGCGCCGCCGCTTGCATCCTGCGCTGTGCAACGTGTTTATCAGGATCATGTCGGGGCAAGAAGGGAGTGATTGTTTGCGTTCGCCTTGTGAGACCGAAAGCGCCGGCCACAGACATCCCTCGGGCAGGTGACCTTGGTCTTCGGAGCAAAGGCCACCGCATTGAGCCGGCCATGACCGACTGCGCTTGCAGAACGTGCAGCGTGTCGCCGCCGCTCCGCAAATGCCTGCAAAGCACATGAGCATCGAACCGACGGCGATCCGGGCAGTTCTGACCGACCCCACGTCGGGCGCGTCTTCGCCCCCGGCGTGGGTCCCGATCAGCCGCCCTGCTGCAACCGATCACTGCGCAGCAGATCCGGGGTTCGCGCGGCCAACCATGCGAGCACAGGACCCGACACGAAGATCGACGACCCCGTCGCGATCACCACACCCGCGATCATCGGCATGGCAAAGCCGGCAACGGCCGGCCCACCCCAGATCGCCATGGGCAGAAGCGCGGCCAGCGTGGTCCCCGACGTGAAGATGCAGCGCGCCAGAACCTGGTTGAGGCTGCGGTCGATCACGCCGGCGAGGGGCTCGTCGCCGCTCGTCCTCAGATGCTCGCGGATACGATCATAGACCACCACCTTGTCGTTCACGGAATAGCCGATCAGCGTCAGCAGGGCGACGATGGTGGTCAGGTTCACCTCCCACCCCATCGCGGCGATGACCCCGAAGGTCGTGACGACGTCCAGGAGCAGGACCGCGATGGCACCGGCGGCAAAGTGCCACTCGAACCGCACCCAGATATAGACCAGCATCGCCAGCATCGCGAGGGAAAGCGCGATCAGCCCCGTGCTCGCCAGCTCGCCGCTGATGGTGGGGCCCACGAGGTCGATCTGCTCAAAGACAGCGCCCGGCACGGCCTGCGCCGCGGCAGCTTCCACCGCGGCCACGGTGGCCTGCCCGGCGTCACCCTCGACCCGGATCAGCGCCTCGTTCGGGTCACCGAAAGCCTGAAGGCTGGCATCGCCCGGCACGCCCGCGGCGATCGCCGCGCGCAACTCGGCCAGCGGTATGGGGGCGTCCGAACGCAGCACCATCTGCACCCCGCCGGTGAAGTCGATCCCGAAATTCGGCCCCGGCATCACCAGCGCGGCCAGCGCCCCAAGCGACAGCACCGCCGATGCCGCCAGCGCCAGCCGACCGCGGCGCATGAACGACAGCGCCCCGGGGGCGCGCACCCGGCCGACCAGCGGCGCGATCTCCAGCCGGGCGGGTTTGCGCCGGCGCACCAGTGCCTCCATGACCATGCGCATCAGCACCACGGCGGTGAACATGGAAATCAGGATGCCCAGCATCATGGTGACGGCAAAGCCCCGGATCGCCCCCGCACCGAACATGAACAGCAGCGCCATCGCCAGAAGCGTGGTGATGTTGGCGTCCAGGATCGTGGCCCAGGCGCGCGCGTAGCCCTGTGTCAGCGCCTTGATGGCAATCGTGCCTTTCGCCGTTTCCTCGCGGATACGGCTGAAGATGAGGATGTTGCTGTCCACCGCGATGCCGAGGCACAGGATGATGCCCGCGATACCGGGCAGGGTCAGCGTGGCGCCCAGCAGCCCGAGGGCCGTCAGCGTCAGCATGACGTTCAGCCCGAGCACCGCGCTGGCCAGTAGGCCCCAGGCACCGTAAAGCCCCACCATCATCGCCACCACGAGCGCCAGGCCCACCGCCCCGGCGAGCAAGCCCGCCGCGATGGAATCCGCCCCCAGTGTCGCGCCGACGCTGCGCTCCTCGATCACGTCGAGCGACGCGGGAAGCGCCCCCGAGGTGATCAGCACGGCAAGCGTCTGCGCCTCCTCGATCGTGAAGTCACCGGTGATCTGACCGTTACCGCCCGGAATGGCAGTCTGGATCACGGGAGCGGTCAGCACCTCGCCGTCCAGCACGATCGCGAAGCGCTCGCCGATATTGGCCGCCGTGATTTCGGCAAAGGTCATGCCGCCCGCCCGGTCGAAACCGAAGGTCACCATCGGACGGCCGGTGTCGGGGTCGAAGGCCGAGGCCGCCCGGTCCAGCCGATCACCCGAGAGCGCCACGCGGTTCTCGACCGGAACGCTGCCGCTGCCGTCGCGCATCGGGAGAAACGAGACATCTGGGCCGGCGGCGGGCGCGACCATCTGAAAGCTCATCTTCGCGGTCGAGCCCAGAAGCTCGCGCAGCTGCCCCGGGTTCTCGATCCCAGGCATCTGCACAAGGATCCGATCCTCACCCACCCTGGTGATGACGGGTTCGGATCCCCCGACCTGATCGACACGGTGGCGGATCACCTCGAGGCTGCGGTCGGCAGCAATGCGCGCCGCATGATCGAGGCCCGCCTGGGTCAGCGACAGCTGCAAGGTCTTGTCGGACATGTCTACCGTGAAGCCGGCCGGCCTCCCGGGCGGAGCGGCGGTCGCGGCAATGCCCCGCAGTGCGGCCAGCAGCGCGTCGTTCGCGGGTGCCGACAGGGATAGCCCATCGGCCCGGATCGCCGCCGGGTCGAGGTTCTGCTCACGCATCGCGGAGACAAGGGTTTCGCGCAGATCCTGCAGCCGCGCCGCGGCGAGGTCGTCGCGGTCCACCGCCAGCAGAAGATGCGCGCCGCCCTGAAGGTCAAGGCCAAGGGAGACGGTCTGGTTCGTGACCCAGCCGGGCAGTGTGCTGCGCACGGTCTGGGGGAGAAAGTTCGGAAGGGCCATCGCAACTGCCAGGAGCAGCAGGACGGCATAGGTCATGATGACCCATGCAGGTCGGCGCATGTCGGTATCCTTGTTTGCCTGAGAGTTCGGACTGACGGAATAGCGTCAGCCCGCAGGCGGTCCCCGGACCGGAGGAAGGATACGGATCTTGGCGGGAAGCGGGCTAGAATGCCGGGCGGCAGCGATGCGGACGGCGGCAGGCGCTGGCAGTGCCCGAAGGGCCGGGTTCTGCACCGCCGGATCGGGCATATCTTCGCCGGCCGGCTCTTGTGCACGCTGGAGCTGCCGCTGCAGCTTCAGGCTGTCATGGGCCAGATCGATGCGGCTTTCCGCAGCCGGGCCGGACTGCGCGGGTGACCTGTCCGCATGACCCGGCGGCACTCCGAACAGCGCGAAGGCGAGCACGACAATGAGGCGCGGAACGATCCCACCCGGTCGCAGCAAGCCCTGGCGGGGTGCGCCCTTCATCCCTGCGCCGCCCAGACATAGGCCGCGTAGCCGGCCAGAAGCGCCACGCCGACCCCGCGCCCGATCAGCGGGCGGGTGAGCAATAAGCTGGTCAGCACCAGCGACACCGCGATCATCACGGGAAGGTCGAAGGTCAGGAACCGAGGTGCGACCGGGATCGGCGCGATCACCGCGGTCACGCCGAGTATGCCGAACACGTTGAAGATGTTGGAGCCGACGATATTGCCGATGGCGATCTCAGACTGCCGACGCAGCGCCGCGATGAGCGAGGTCGCGAGTTCGGGCAGCGATGTGCCGACCGCAACGATCGTCAGGCCGATGAAGGCCTCCGAAACACCGTAGCCACGCGCGATCGAGACTGCGCCATCCACCAGTAACCGCGCCCCAAGCATCAAGGCCACGAGGCCGACGGCCACCCACAGCGCCGACTGCCAGAGCGGCACCATGGGCGAAGGGTCATCCTCGGCCTTACCGGCTCCGGGCCTCAGATAGGCCCAGACCAGATAGGCGATCAGGCCCGCAACCAGAACCGCGCCGGACAGCCGCCCGATCGCGCCCAGCCAGAACACGGGGATCAGGACCAGTGCCGCGGCCATCATCACGCCCGTGTCACGCCGCAAGGTGCCACCAAGGACCCGGATCGGCCAGACCAGTGCCGACAGCCCGACGATCAACAGGATGTTTGCGATGTTGGAGCCGACAATATTGCCGATGGCGATGTCGGGCACGCCGCGCAAGGCCGCATCGACCGACACCAGGAGCTCAGGCGTCGATGTGCCGAAGCCAACCACCGTCAGCCCGATCAGGAGTGGCGCAATGGCAAGCCTGCGGGCAATGCCGACAGATCCACGCACCAGCGCCTCGCCGCCGAACAACAACCCCACGAGTCCGCCAAGAAGAATTACCCAGTCCAATGCGGCCACCCTGCTCGACAAATCAGTTTCGGACACGATTGCGGAGATTGCGCTGCCAGAGCGACCATTTGCGGCGCAGGCGAATGATGGCCGCCGAAACGAATGGGCGCAGAAGCTGCAGGTCGATGGCCAGCAGGAGAAGCCCGAGCGGGATCATCCAGACCCCGAAGAGCGGCAGAATCGCGAAAAACCCGCCTGCGATCAGCACGAGCCCCAAAGGCAGGCGCACGAGAAGCCCCGGCCTGCCCTGAATGGCAGCGAGGAGGCGGCGCAGCATCGGTGAGCGGCTGGTGAGTGCCGTAAACTGACGCTCGAGTCGGCGTTTGTGCCGCGCGGTCATGACCAGCGGTCCTCAGCGGTCGAGCCCGCGCCTACAGTGTCGGAAGGGGATGTTTCGGGGCGGGATAGCGAAAATGCCAGCGCCATGATGACGTATCCGGACAAGGTCGAACGTCATCGCGTCACCGGCGGCAATGACGCCAGCACCGAGCACGCTCGATGCGGTCCGACATCGCAACACCATGTTGCCAGAGGGGCCCGGCCCGCACCACCGAAATGGGTATCCCGCGCAGGCGTTCAATCCGACGATCGCGATATTTTTTCCGGCAAGTAGTGGGAGCTGCTGTCGGGCAGGAGAAGCGTGGATCGGAGTTGTCTGTTTTTGACGGCGCCGGCTGCGCTTGTGCCGGTGGCGGTCTGAGGCGGCCCGGAGGTGGCCGGTTTCGCGCTGCCGATGATCGCGGGGGTGGGCATCGCCGCCGCCTTGTCGCTGCTGGTGGCCTGTGCGCTGCTGACATGGATGGCGCGGGACCGGTCCCTTGCCGGGGCTGCTGCGCTGGGGGCGGAGGCCGCACCAGGCGGGCGCACCGCGTGCAAATCGTCGTGAGCATGCGGCGGCTTGAACGGGCCCGGTTCGTCGCCATGTAGCAGCAGTCAGTTCCCTCACAGCCCCACGGGTGGCCCATGTTCGACGCGAGACAACTTCTGGATCAGGTCATGGGCGCCCTTCCGCCTGAGGTCCGCCAGGGCCAGATGCCCGGCGGCAGCGGGCAGCTCCTGACCGGGGCGCTGGCCGGTGGGGTTCTGGGCCTCCTGGCCGGCAACAAGCGGGTGCGCAAGGTCGCGACCGGTGCCGCCGGCACGGCGCTGACACTCGGCGGCCTCGCCGCGGTGGCGGCCATTGGCTACACCGCATGGCAGCGTCAGCGCGGCGGCGCGGGGACGGGCCTGCAGCTGCCACCCCCGGATAGCGGGTTTGCCCCCGAGCGCGCGCCGCAGGGGCAGGATCGGCTGGCGCGCGGGATCATGGTCGCCATGATCCAGGGCGCCAAGGCCGACGGGCACATCGACGCCGCCGAACAGGCGCGCATCTTCGGCCAGATCGAAGCGCTGGCGCTCGACGCAGACGCCAAGGCCTTCGTCATGGACGAGCTTGCCGCTCCTGCCGATGTGACCCGGGTGGCCGCTTTTGCCGCCACGCCCGAAGTCGCGGCCGAACTCTACGCCGCGGCCCTGCTGCCCATGAACCCCGACACGCCCGAAGAACGCCAGTTCCTTGGCCGCCTGCAGACGGAGCTGCGGCTCGACCCGGGGCTTGCCGGCGAGATCGAGGATGCGGTGCGGGCAGCAGCGGGTGCATGATGTGGGCCCCCGTGCGGTGCGCCTCCGCCAGGTAAGCCGCGCCGATGCGACGCTGCCCCTGCAGCGCAAGATCGGCGCGCACACGCCCCTGACCGCACCCTTGGCGGCAGAGCAGAGCCTGCCGGCCTGACAGGATCCCAACCGCGGCAAGACCTGCCGCGGCTCGGTCCTCCCCCCGCTTCGGCAGCCGCATGTTCTACGACCTCGGCCCTCTCGCCCCGACCGCGGCCCTGCTTCTGGTGGGGGGCGTCTTCGTCGCGTTCCTGTTCGAGCGACGTCCGCCTGAGATGATCGCGTTCACGGGCGCCGCGGCGGCGTTGCTTCTGGGCCTCGTGACCACGGAGAACGTCCTGGCAGCGCTGGCGAACCCTGCGCCCGCGACCATCGGGGCAATGTTCATTCTCTCGGCCGCGCTGGTGCGTACCGGGGTGCTGGAGGCGCTGATCGCGGGGCTTTCGCGGCTATCGGTGCGTCACGCGGGCCTCTCGCTGCTGGCCTTTTTCGGTACGGCAGCGTTGGCCTCGGCGTTTCTCAACAACACACCAGTGGTGATGGTGCTCATCCCGCTGGCGATCGGGCTGGCGCGGCAACTGGGCACGGCTTCGTCGCGTCTCCTGATGCCGTTGTCGGTCATGGTAATCCTTGGCGGCACGGTGACGCTGGTGGGCACCTCGACCAACCTGCTGGTCGACGGCGTTGCGCGCGAGATCGGTCTTGCCCCGTTCGGCCTGTTCGAGATCGCGCCGTTGGGGCTGGTCGTGGCGCTGATCGGCGGTGGCTTTCTCGCGCTGGCGGCGCCGCGGCTGCTGCCGGCGCGGTCTGGCTTGACCCAAAGCGCGGCAGGCGTGCGTGAGCCGCGCGGCTGGCTCGCCGACCTGTTCATCCCAGCCGGATCGCCCCTGGTCGGCCGGGCACCTTTGGAGGTGGCGGATCTGCGGCGCAGCGGCGCGCGGGTGGAGGTGAAGAACCTGCTGACCGGCCAGAGCGTCAAGCATGCCGAGAAGCAGTATCGCGAAGATCGCAGCCCGGCGGGCGAGCCGCTCCTGACCTTCAAGCGCGGCGCGATCCTTCATTTCGCGCTGGATCAGGACAATGCGTCGATGACCACGCGGCTGATGAACGGTCAAACCCGCTTTCTGCCCTTCAATCGGGGCCGCGACGGCGGCGCCGGCAACCCGGATGTGCCCGGTGAGAACCGTGTAGCGTATCTCTACAAGTCCATGCCGGATGGTCGCGCCGTGCTGTCGCGCGAGGTGCTGCTCGACCTCATCGGCCGCTTCATCCATCTCGAACGCGCGGGCGGCAAGGAGGCGCTGATCTTCCCGCGCTTTCAACAGCTCGATGCGGTGCGCAAGC
>PUKW01000156.1 GCA_003550665.1 Paracoccaceae bacterium
AAACACCGGGGCCAGGATTATTAATAAAAAAAGGCTCATTATAATATCAAATAGACGTTTAACCATTTTCCAGCCGACCCCTGCCTAAAAATTTATCGGTTACCTGCGGCTGCCAGCAGGACCTGTTCCAGCTCCCCGGCCAGTTTCTCCCGTTCAAACCTCTCTTCAGCCAGCTTTCTGGCTGCGCTTCCTGCTTCCTCCAGCCATGTTCTATCCCTGACTTTTTCCGCGATCATCCTTGCAGATAGCGCCGGATCATCCGGGGGCAGTACTATACCGGCCCCTGTTTCTCTTAAAATATGGGCCTGCCAGCCGTTGTAATTAATAGCTACCGGTTTACCTGCCGCCAGGGCGTCAAAAAACTTGTTGGCCGAATTGGCCTGCATCTCTTTTATATCCAGGAAAAGAGATACAGCCATGTCGGCGGCAGCTAACCAGGCAGGCATTGTATGCTTCGGCACCCCGGGCCTGACAAACAGGTTTTTTTCCAGGACACCCCATTTTTTAGCCTCAGCAATTAACGGTTCCTCACCTTTTCCGCTTCCCAGCACCAGGAAACAAATCTCCGGGTCAAGTTCCTGCACCGCCCCGGCCACCCGGGCCAGGTAGTCAACCCCATTTATTATACCAATTGTTCCGGCATAAATAACCAGGGGCCTGTCTCGAAGCCAGTGATGGTCCTGCCTGATTTTTTCTCCCGCTTCATTTCCAGCGCTAAAAAGCTCCAGGTCACAACCGTTTGGAATAACAGCAACTTTACCGGCCGGGTATCCGGTTTTTACGATACCTTCCTTCATCCCCGGAGAAAGGGCCACAATATAGTCTGAATTATTATAAGCAAACAGTTCAAGCCTTTTTGCCGCCATCCTGGCAGCAGGATTTTTTAGGGCCCCTACCGCAACGGGCAGCTCAGGCCACAAATCACGGACTTCAAAAACCAGCGGCACCTTCTTTTTCCTGGCGGCATAAACAGCCGGCAGGGCAATAGTAAGTGGGGTGCTGGTGGCATAAATCAGGTCGCCCTCCAGGGAAGCAGCTTTCAAAGAAGCCTTCCCGGCAAACTTGAAAAAGGAACCGATCCTTTCCCTGTAGCTCATTATATTAGAATAGGCAAGAGGCAGCCAGTGGACCTTGATCCCCCCTTCAACGGTCTGGAACCAGTGCCTACCTCTACTAATTTCCCGTTCCCGGAAGGTGGTTACCATCTGGACCTCGTGGCCCCGTTCCACCAGGTGGCGGGCCATTTCGTACGACCTGGTGCTCCCTTCCATAGCCGGGGTATTAAAATACTGGTGCAAATAAATAATTCTCAAATCCCCTCAGTCTCCTTCACAAGCTCCCTGTACAATTTATCCAGTTTTAAAGCTTCATTTTCCCACTTAAACTGATTTTGAACGCTGGCCCTGCCTTTACTGCCCATTTGTTCCGCCACGTCCCGGTTATCGAACAGGTATTCCAGGGTTTCCTTGATCCTTTTTTCATCTAAGGGATCGACGCACAGACCTGCCCCCGTTTCCTCAAAAAGGCTTCGCCAGGCAGGAAAATCAGAACAAACTACAGGGATCCCCGCCCCCATGTATTCGAAAAACTTGGTCAACTCCTTGTTATCATAGTGATCGTTCGGCGGAAACAGGGCCAGTCCTGCTGTCCAGCCGCCCAGCGCGTAATACTTAATTATTTCTTCAAAAGGGACATACCTTCCTCTGCCAACTATAACCAGGCGGTCGCGATTTTCCCCGGCCAGGGCCAGAAGCCGGTCCGCAAAACCCGGTTCACATCTGCCTACCAGGTAAACAAGACACGAGTCAACGTAGTTAACTATATTTGCGTGCGCCAGGGCGCCCCTGTCTTTAGTTATATTGCCGGTATAGAGGAATTTTTTTTCACTACCGGCGCGATTGACAGGCACATTTAGTAACAAGTTGCTGCCGGGATAATTTAACACCGTTACCCCTTCTGGAAACCTGCCCCGGTAATATTTTTCGGCCAGGACCTTAGCAAAACGCCTGCTTAAAACCTTTTCAAATAAGCTAAAAATAACGGCAATAAGGCTGCGAATAACAGGCGGTAGATAAGGCTTGCTTTTTATTGAGCTGTAATAATCTTCATGAACATCATAAATCATTTTCTTCTTGTATTTGACCGCCATCAACCAGGCCAGGGGAATAAACTCCGGGTCATGGAAATGATATATATCTGCATCTTCATCCAGGGCTTTCTTATAGGCGGCATAATTGGTTTTCAGCATCCGTTCCAGGCGGTTTCCTGCGCCGGGCAAAGCTTTAATAAATACATCTTCAACATGCTGATCCTCTTGATGCGGCGCCAGCAAAGTTACAAGGTGGCCCATGCGAGCAATGCTAAGGCATTCTTTATGAAATATGCGGTTGTCATATGGATCGTGCACCGTCGTAATATGGACAATTTTCATGAACAGACCTCATCAAAAAAATTTCTCTGTCATCAATTGCATAAACCCATTAAAAAAACCTCAATAAACTACTTTTTATCTTCCATCCAGGCTCCTGTATATTTCCCTGTATCTTTCAGCAACCTTGAACAGGGAGTATTCCCGGCGGGCTTTTTTCGAGGCGCTTTGCCCCATCCGCTTATATTTAACCGGATCATGAACCAGTTTATCAATTAATGCAGCCAGTTGCCTGGTATCCCCCGGAGAAAAAAGATACCCGTTTATGTCATCCTGGACTACATCCCGGTTGCCTCCGATGTCAGAAGCAACAAGGGCCAGGCCGCTCATTGCTGCCTCCAACAGGGCATTGGAAAGTCCTTCTGCATAAGAAGGCAGAACAAAAATATCTGCAGCGCCAAAATATTCATGCATGTTTGAAACCAGGCCTTCGTAGCTTACCTGCACATTTTTATTTTTACCAATGCGCTCAATATCTTCAAGCAGTTTTTCTTTATATTCGTAATCGGGACCGCAAATAATAAGCAGCAACGGTACCCGGTAGTTATTCATCTCCACTGCTTTTATTAAATCTTTAATTCCTTTTCTTTCGCTTAAAGCGCCCGCATATAAAAGCACCACCATGTGTAAAGGAATATTTAGCTTCGTCCTCAAATTTTCTTTTTCTTGATCACCCAACGGCTTAAAAACAGAACTGTCAACACCATTGGGTATCTTTTTTATTCTACTATAATCTATACCATGAGTTGTTAAGTCCTCCACTATGTCTTCACTGGTAGCAATGAATAAATCGGCAAAACGCATAAATTTTTGCCTTAACCGTCGCAAAAACAGGTTGCCAGAACCTTTGCTATAAAACGGTTTCATCTCCGTTTGGGTAACTTTCAACATTACCGGGCGGCCAGCTAACTTTCCTGCCGCGATAACAAAAACTGCATGGGAAAAAGAAGAAAGGCAGTGGATGATTTGATAATTTTTTCGGTTTAGTACCAGCCATTTAAACACAAGAAGGCCGAATATAATTGTTTTTAAGTAATCACTTTTTTTAATTGAGGGATAGCCCAGTTTTATTAGTGTGCTATTAGATGCGGGGTGACAGTGGTTGCCAAAGTCCCAGGTAAGAACTATAAACTGGGTATCGCTGCATTGCCGGCTAATTTCACTAATAACCGCATAGGCCTGGTTTCCATAGCCAGAGTAAACTGGAGGAAACTTATAGCTAACCATCGCTACCTTTGACATTGTAGTTTATATTCACCACCGGGATTAAAATGTCATTGTCCTTCTTCCAGGTCAACCAGGGCTTCGGGTTGATCATACTTGATCGCCCCATCGTCACTAAAGAATGACCAGTCCTTGTTTGGAATCCGCCAGTCCCCGTACCGGAATTCAAGATAATTTTCCACATAGCCTGGCACCGGATAACCTTGCTCGTTTCTTTTAAGCTGGTTAAAAAAATGTGCCGGAACCCACCAGCTAAAAACTTTATAGGTAACCGTCCAGGGCCACTTGCTGACATCAACCAGCTTTTTTCTTTTATAACTCATTTGAATCAAATACCGGGGCAACCCGTTAATGTAATAAAGGGGGTTATGTTTGGTATTAACGTTTTCTTTGCGGTAAACCTGAGGGCACCAGGCATAATCCTTATACTGGCGGAATAAGTTGATATCAATTTCCATCATCTTGCTGCTGAAAGAACTGCTTAAAGAAACGGGAACAAACCTGTACTTAAAAACAAGGCCCCGGTATAGAAAGATATAAGGATCAAAACCCATTGCCTTAATTGAAGGAACGATTTCATTTAACCGAGACTTTTCAGAAGCCCACATGCCCAGGTCAATGTCACCGTCACCCGCAAGGAGCCTTCCTTCTCGAGTAATTCCCAGCAGGGTGCCGCTGTCAAGCCAGAAATCGATACCTTTTTCCCAAAATAAGCTGCAAATCCATTCAAGCTCACTGTTGTTTTTCATGATATAACACCCAAAAACCATTTATTCAAAACTGTCAACACAGTTAAAGTAGGCATCAAAAGCTTTACCCTGTAATAAATCATTAACCAATCGTCCTTCCGCATCCAGGAACAGATCTCCTAAATGTTTATCCCAGAAATTATTGAGCTCATGGTATTGACCGGGTCTTGGGGTAAATTCTCCAAAAACCAATCCTTGCCCAGTTTTAAGAAAGTCTATCCTGATGAAGGGAGCCGGGATTTCTCCACTAATATAAGCTGCAAGGTCGATCTGATCCTGAGAAATGCCGGCACCAGTAAAATGCTTATCTACAAACTTGCCAGTATCAACCGCTTCGCCGCTCGGTGCCCAGTAACAAAACATCTCCCTGGGGTAACGGCATATCTCCACTATGAGCGCAACTTTTCCATAAAAACAATAAAATTTCAAATCAGTTGGTAGTATTTTTTTGTCTCCAGTATCAGCAAGTATTAACTCTTCTACTATCCACTTGTTTTCTTTGACATTTCCTGACGATAGGGCATGTTTCAAACTTCTAGTTAAATCTTTCCAACTATTAAGCTGCTTTTTATTCTTAAGATCAAGGATGTTTTGCAGGTCAAAAACCAGGAAAACTCCCTGCGCACTGGCTGCCTGGAGAGGTTTTATGGTTATGCCGGCCCTTTTTGGCAGGTTAGAATAAACATAATCTCGTCCAAAAAGTCCCGGTCTTTTAACGCCCAAAAAATCCACGAACTTATAGGCATTAATTTTATGGTTAAGTACCCATTCAACACCAAAATCCCCCAGCTGATTTTTTCTTGAGCGCATATTTAAGCAAATCCTGAAAGATTGTGCCTGCTTGAGCGGCCAATTATTTGCTGTGCACTCCCTGACTATTGGTTCTGTATATTCATCAATCCTCAGGCCCTCCAGGACTTTTCCATATATATCTTTTTTTAAAAAGCTGTTACCTGTTGTTTTATAGAGTGTGGCAGCCTTTTTTATCGCTTCTCCATATTTTTCATCTAGTTCACGGCGAGATGTGTTTAACTGATCAAGGCAGTTTAGGATTAAAGAATCATCCTTCAGGCTGTTTACAATTTTCGAGATAAAGGTAACCTGACCATGCTCATCAGCCCGGATACTGTTAAGGTATTTAACATATGCCCGTTTCCTGAACCGGCTGTAACCGGGTAACCGGGATAGATTATGTTTTATCAACCTGATTACTTTTTTTAACATAGTTAGATTTCACGCTGCTTTTAATTATAGTAATCCAAACTATTACAGGTTACGGTCAAATACTGAAGGCACCCTGTTAAACCGTTTTAAAACTTTAATTTCCTTTCTGACTGCTGAATAATCCCTTTTCTGTAAAGCCAGTATAGCCCGGTTGAGCAAAACGCATTCCAGTTCATCAAGGTTTGGGAAGCTAACATTGTAAGCATCGTACCTTCCGTCAAAATCTTTACGCGGCACCCACCAGTCTCCATAGATTGCTTCTAAATGTTTCTCAGGGTTAGAGGGGATGGGTATAGAAACATCCCCAATCTTTCTTTCAGAAAGGTTAAACAGATCAAAAACCCACCGGTAAACATGACTCTCTTTAACCATTTTCCCCTGCTCGCGTTTATATAAAATGACATCTATGTCCATGTTATTGGCATGTTTGACTTGAAATACCTCTTCTACCCTGCCGGGATATATTTCAAATAAGGGAGAAAAAAATAATTTCCTTTTCGTTTCTAAAAAATAATCAAAGTCTATAAAACCTATATCCAAATCATAATCATGCTTCAAAAATGTTCCTTCTCTTACGAATCCCAGGAGCGTACCGGCATCAATAAACCATCCCGGGCTGGCCAGGCTCTTAAAATCCTGGAGCGCCCTCCAGGCCTTGTCCGGATTAAACTCATTTTTTTGATTAATGTTAAGAAGGCCTGGTTTTTGATTTGCCTCAGATATCGTATTTATATTTTTCGGGCAAACCAGCGAAAAAGCCCTCCGGTATGCCTGTAAAGCATCTTTATAATCTCCAGCCCTCCTGGAAGCTTCTCCAACAGCCCTCAAACGCCATATTGAGTGTTCTTTGTCTATCGAAGAAGTGGCAAGCACTATTTCTTTTATTTTTTCTTTTTCCTCATAGTCCTTTACATTCTTCGCAAGAATTTGAGCAGCCTTGCGAGATATGTTTTTATTTTGATCAACCTGCCGATCAATTATTTCTGTGACCGACCTATCCTCTAAAATACCAACCTGTATATTAACGGGGCTGTTAAGTATATCATTATCTTCTAATAGCTGCCTGGCTTTTTTTATTTCACCACATCGCAGGTAAAAATAGGCCAGTTTTTCGATGCCGGGTTTTTCCTTTGTCCTGGCTTGCTTTTCCAGTATAAAAGACACTTTTTCTACCCGGTAGTTTTCAAGAAGAAATTCTACCGACTGGCGATTTTTTATCTTAAGCTTATATCTCAAGTTAATAAGTAAGTTTTTTAAAGGGCGGACAGTTTCTTCATCAATCATTTTTACCGGGCACCTCCTTTTCCCATGGCGCCTTAACCGGAAACCTTCTTTTCATCCACTTAATAAAATAGTCTTCATATAAAGGTTTGCTATCTGTATCAGTATCGTTGATGCAAGCTGTCTTGATATTATCGTCAGCATCAATGGAAGACAGCTTGTCCGGCAAATTTAGATCATGGATGTCAAGGTAACTTGACCTGATAGTTGAAGGTACGGCCCACCCTTTAAACAGCATATAGTTCGGAACTAAATATGGCCAGGTAACATCATGCCAGTTCCTAAAACGCTTGTTTTTTGATATTTTTACTTCTTCAGCAAACACTTTTTCAACCTCATAGCAAATACTCCTGCGGGCGGCAAAAGCGGTATGCAATAACTTCCTTGTGGGCAAAACATTAAAATGCGATTGGAATGCTGCAGCCGAGTTCTTATGAGAAACAACTGTAGCCCTGTCAGTTTCTTTAATGCTTCTTGAATCAAGCAGCAAATCGCTGAAAAAGGCTTTTGCTATACCATTAAAATAAAAAAAGTCTTCAACATTTATTGGCGCGCATAAAAAAACATCATCATTGAAATAGATAAAATGCTCCGCTAGCCCCTTTATTTTGTGGAGATTCAGTTCAATAGGGTTCGAACTAAAGACGGGATAAACAGTCTCCTCATCGAAAATATCACGATGGCATACTATTTCAATGCCTTCATCGCTGGTATCCAACCAATCCGGCACCTGGTCATCGGTGACAACATAAATATTCCGAACAAAAGGAGCATACATGTATATAGAACGGAGACTGTAACGGATTTCTTCACGGTTCCGGTAGCGGGCCAGGTTTAAAGCTGATTTGGGTTGATCAGTAAATCCCTGGTTCGTGTTACTAATATCAACACTTCGCGTATATTCTTTTATTTTTTCTTGCCAGACCGGGTCATTATCATTTACCCAGGTGTATACTACATCTACAGGAAAACTAACCTGCTCCAGCTGCTCCGGCGCTTTTCCATTTGTTGTTCTTCTGGCTTCAGTCCATAAGTTTTTCAGGGTGGCCGGCAGTTTTTGTCCGGGTGGCAATACACGAACCAGGTTATTCCGAAGATGCAGCAACCTTCCATTGTTATTCTCAGAATAACAACCAATCTTTACATTCCAGCGCTTGAGAAATCTTTTTTTACTTTTACACCAGCACTTTTGGGTGAGAATATTTACCATGGTACTTTCAGGAATTGCTAGACTGCTACCGTCGACTTCATACTTGTTTGGAGTTAATAAAACCTTCCTGGAGCGAACATTAATATGACGGTTTTTTTTTATCAACTCCTGTATCAATTTTTTCACTTCTTCCCAGTTGTTACCAGGAAGGTAGAAATGGTACTCTTCAGTCTTTTCATGGTGCTCAATAAACGGTATGTTTTCATTTTCAAATGCAGTCCTGACTTCTTCCACCATTGTTTTAAATGACTGGTACGAATCTTTAATTCTGCATTCAGGGCAGCTGCGTCTGTTGGAAATGAACTGAGCCAGGTAAACATTGAATCTTGTTCTCATCCAGCGAATACCCGGTATTTTTTTTAGAAAAGTTTTAAACTGCCCCATAACACTGTTACCCCTGTCAAAAATACAAATATTTTAATACTAAAAAACTAAGTATAGTATTGAAGCTGTTTAATATGAATTTCCCGCTTCGATAAGCCTTGCCTTGATGTGATAATTGATGCTCTTTATTAGTTTGCCAAGTACAATTTACTAAATGTTTATATCCTCACTACCAGGTGTAACTGAATCCACCTGGTTTTCCAGGTTATTTGCAATAATATCCCTTGTGATCTGATCTACCGGATGCCAGGTGCCCGTTTTGCCAAAGTACTTATTCAAGTTTTTTATATACGGCCTCAATAAATCAG
>PUKW01000172.1 GCA_003550665.1 Paracoccaceae bacterium
AGGACGCGCCGATCCTCGTGCTCGACGAGGCGACATCGGCGCTGGACTCCGAGGTCGAGGCGCATGTACAGGGCGCGCTGCAAAGGGTCATGGAGGGCAAGACCGTGCTGGCCATCGCGCACCGCCTCTCCACCATCGCCGAGATGGACCGCATCGTGGTGATGGCGGAGGGCCGGATCGTGGAGTCGGGCACGCATGACGCGCTGCTCGCGCGCGAGGGCACCTATGCGCGCTTCTGGGCGCGCCAGTCGGGCGGGTTCATCGGCATTCGCGAGGCGGCGGAGTGAGACTGAAGATCGAACGGCTGGGCCATCGCGGCGACGGTATCGCCGAGGGCGTCTATGTGCCGCGCGCCCTGCCCGGCGAGGTCGTCGAGGGCGCGGTCGAGGGCGGGCGGATGGCCGCCCCCGCGATCGTCACCCCCGCGCCCGAGCGCGTCACCCCGCCCTGCCCGCATTACGACGATTGCGGCGGCTGCGCGCTGCAGCACGCCGCCGACGCGTTCGTCGATGCCTGGAAGGCCGAGGTCGTCGAGACGGCCCTTGCCGCGCAGGGGCTGGATGCGCCGATGTACCGCACCGACCCCTCGCCGCTCAATACGCGCCGCCGCGCCACGCTGTCGGGGCGGCGGCTCAAGAAGAGTGTGCTGGTAGGGTTGCACGCGCGCGGCTCGGATACGCTCACGCCGATCCCACATTGCCGGGTGCTGCATCCCGATCTAATTGCCGCGCTGCCCGCGCTCGAGGCGATCACGGCGGCGGGCGCCTCGCGCAAGGGCGAGCTCGCGCTGGCCGTGACGCAATCGGCGGCGGGCGTCGATGTCGCGGTGCGCGGGGGCAAGCCGCTCGACGGCGCGCTGCGCGGCGAGCTCGGCGCGATCACCCGCGCGCACGGCCTCGCCCGGCTGAGCTGGGAGGGCGAGACCGTCGCGCGCGAGGCCCCGCCCGAGCAGCAGTTCGGCCCCGCCGCCGTCGCGCCGCCGCCGGGGGCCTTCCTGCAGGCCACACGCGCCGGCGAGGCCGCGCTTCAGGACGCGGTGATGCGCGCGGTGGGCAATGCGCGGCGCATCGTCGATCTCTTCGCCGGCTGCGGCACCTTCACCCTGCCGCTCGCCGAGCGCGCCGAGATCCATGCCGTGGAGGGCGATGCGGCGATGCTGGAGGCGCTCAATACCGGCTGGCGTCATGCGCTCGGGCTCAAACGGGTGACCACCGAGACGCGCGATCTGGCGCGCAACCCGCTCGCCGCGGCGGAGCTCGCACGCTTTCAGGCGGCGGTGATCGACCCACCGCGCGCCGGGGCCGAGGCGCAAGCCACCGAGCTCGCCGAGGCGAAGCTGCCGGTGATCGCGGCGGTGTCGTGCAACCCGGCGACCTTCGCGCGCGATGCGCGGCTGCTCAGCGAGGCCGGCTACCGCCTCGACTGGGTGCAGATCGTTGATCAGTTCCGCTGGTCGCCGCATGTCGAGCTTGCGGCACGGCTTTCGATTGACCATACCGCGGCGCAATGACGCAAAGCGAAGGCACCATCATCATGCGCGACCGCATCGCCGCGTTTCTCGAGCTGTCCATCGTGCGCAACGGGATCATCGGCGTGATCCTGTTCAACGCCGTGATCCTCGGCATGGAGACCTCGGGCACCCTGATGGCCGCCTACGGGCCCGTCATCATGGCGCTCGACAGGCTTTGCCTGTCGATCTTCGTGGTCGAGATCCTGCTCAAGCTGGTGGCGTATCGCTTCGGCTTCTTCCGGTCGGGCTGGAACGTGTTCGACTTCCTGATCGTGGGCATCTCGCTGGTGCCGGGCTCCGAGGCCTTCACCGTGCTGCGCGCGCTGCGCATCCTGCGGCTTCTGCGCGTGGTCTCGGTCACGCCGAGCCTGCGCCGCGTGGTCGAGGGGTTCCTCAAGGCGCTGCCGGGGATGGGCTCGGTGTTCCTGTTGATGTCGATGATCTTCTATATCGGCTCGGTGATGGCGACGAAGCTGTTTCAGGACAGCTTTCCCGAATGGTTCGGCACCATCGGGCGCTCGGCCTACTCGCTGTTCCAGATCATGACGCTGGAGTCGTGGTCGATGGGCATCGTGCGCCCGGTGATGGAGGAATACACCTATGCGTGGGTGTTCTTTGTGCCCTTCATCATGATGACCACCTTCGCGGTGGTGAACCTGCTCGTCGGCCTGATCGTCAACTCGATGCAGGACGCCCACCATGCGGAGGACGTCGTCAAGACCGACGCCTACCGCGAGGAGGTCCTCGCCCGGCTCGAGCAGATCGAGAAACGGCTTGAGGAGCGGCGCTAGAGTCCGTCGCGTTCACTCGCAGTCACGCGACGCGCTCCAACCTCTTGAAGTCGCATGCCCGAGGGGCGCAAGACCGGTCCCCAGTCTTGCGCAACATGCTCTAGAAGCCGGCGGTGCGCTGGCGCCCCGGCACCCGCGCTTCGCGCGACGGATCGCCGGTGATGAGCGTCCACCACAGGCGCCCGTCGCTATCCTGATGAAAGCCGAAGCCCATGTCGCGCGCGCTCGTATCGGTCAGCACCTCACGCTGATGGCGCTCGCCCATCCAGGCGTTCAGGGTCTGAAGCTCGGTCTCGAAGGTCTCGGACACGTTCTCGCCGATGATCTGGCCGCGATAGCCGGCCTCCCAGGCCCGCTCGGGCGGCGAGGTGCCGTCGGAGCCGAAATTCCACGGCCGTGACTGGCGCGACATGTCGCGCGAATGCCGCATGGCGGCGCGGTTGAGGTCCGAGTCGAGCGACAGCGACGGCGCGCCGCGGCTCTGGCGCATCGAGTTGACGGCATCGAGCATCCGCGAGCGGACACGGTCGCTATCCTCGTCCGAGATGCGATAGACGCCCTGGCTCGGCTGGCCATCGGGGCCGACTTGAACCGTATCGACGGGGGCGCAGGCCGCGATCAGCAGAAGCGGCGCAAAGAGGAGACTGATCAGACGCATGATGGCAACTTCCGGGTTAGAGATGCGCACGAATAACCGCTCCGTGGCGGATAATCAAACCCTGCGGATGGGGGCGGGCGCATCGAGATCCTCGCGCGGCGCGGAAGGTGTTGCCGATTTGACAACGCGTGCGCTTTTCGCGGCGCAGTGCGGGTGCTTCACCGTTGCTATCGAGCGCCCGGAATGCTTACACGAGTGGCGCGAGGTACAGTCGAGACCGCGCCCGCCCTCCTCAGCACCAACCGGCGGGTGGCGAAAAAAACGGAGGTTGAACATGAAACATATCGCTCTCGCGGCCGCCTTTTCGGTCGCCGCAACGTCGGCTTTCGCCGGCTCCCACGGCACCGCGAAATACGATGAGCCCGAAGTCGAGCCCGAGGTCATCATCGAAGAGACCGAGGCGCAACCGCGCAACTCCTGGATTCCGCTGCTCATGCTCGCCCTGATCGGCGCCGGCATCGCGGCCAACCAGTAATCGCCACGGCGCAGTCACGAAAGTCGGCGGCGGCCCCTCGGGCCGCCGTTCTTCGTTGGAGCATGTTGCGCAAGATTGGGGACCGGTTTTGCGCTCCTCGGGCATGCGACTTCAGGAGGTTAGAGCGCGTCGCGTGAATGCGAATGAGCGCAACGCACTCTCACGCCGCCTCAATCGAGCCAGCCGCGCAGGTTCTCCTCGGCCACCGCGGCGAGCGCCTCGATATGCAGCGGATCGTCGTTGAGGCAGGGGATGTAGGTGAAGCGTTCACCGCCCGCCTCTTCGAAGCTTTCCTTGATCTCCTCGTTGATCTCCTCGAGCGTCTCGACACAATCGGCCGCAAAGGCCGGGGCGATCACGGCGATGTTTCTGTTGCCCGCCTTCGCCAGTTCCGCGACGTGATCGACGGTATAGGGGCGCAGCCACTCTTCGCGACCGAACACCGACTGAAAGGTGCTCTCGATCGCGCCCGGCGCCCAGCCGAGCCGTTCACGCAAGAGCCGCGACGTCTTCACGCAATGGCAGTGATACGGGTCGCCCTCCATCAGGTAGCGCTTGGGCATCCCGTGATAGGACGCCACGAGCACGTCGGGCGTGTGATCGAGCCCGGCATAGGCGCGCTCGACGGACTGCGCCAGCGCCTCAATGTATTTCGGATGGTCGAAATAGGGTGCGACCGTGCGCGCGGCGGGTTGCCATTTTTCCGCCATGAGCGCGCGGAAAAACTGATCGCAGGCCGTCGCCGAGGTCGCGCCCGCGTAATGCGGATAGAGCGGGAAGAACAGGATCTTCTGGCAGCCCTTGGCGACCATCTCGCGCACCTTTGACGGCGTGGAGGGATTGCCGTAGCGCATGCAGAAATCGACCACGACATCATCGCCGAATCGCGCCGCCATTCGCTCGGCCATCGCCTCGGTCTGGTCGCGTGTGATGGTCAGCAGCGGGCTCTCGTCCTTTTCCGTGTTCCATATGCCCTTGTAGGCCTCGCCCGAGGCGAAGGGGCGCTTGGACAGGATCACGAGCTGCAGGAGCGGCTGCCAGATCCAGTCGGAGTAATCCACGACGCGCTTGTCGGAGAGAAATTCGCTCAGGTAGCGGCGCATCGACCAGTAGTCGTAGTTGTCCGGCGTGCCGAGATTGGCGACCAGGACGCCGATCTTTTCGCCCGGTACGGGCGGATGGTCGGCGGGGGCATGGGCAAGTCGGCCCTCGCCCGGGCGGACCTCGACGAGCGGTTCCGTGGGCGCGGCGCCCGGTTTCGCATCCAGCATGGCGTGAGTCCTGTTCCTGGCACGGCTGTGCCGGAAATATCCGGTTTGGCGGGCGGGTCAATCTCTGCGGTGCGGCGCCTTGTCGGGCAGCCGGGTTTCCTCGGTGCCGAGCGCCTCGGCCAGCCGCGTCGCCGCCGAGCCGGGGCGCAGCGGTTGCGGCTGATCCGGGGCGGGGGCCCAGCCGGTGAGGAAAACCAGCTCGAAGGTCGCGCGCAGCCGGCCCTCGGGGCCGGCATGGTGGGCCGCGTATTCGCGCGCGGCCTCGGCAAAAAGGGCGCGCGGCGGGATCGCGCGGGGCCGCGCGGCGAGCGCGTTCGCCTCGCCCATGGCGCGCAGATCATGCATCAGCGCCGTCAGGTCGGCATAGCTCGCGGTGAGCGGCACCGAATCCGCCACCGGCAGCGCCAGCCCCGCGCGCTGCAACAGGCCGCCCATGTCGCGCAGCTCGCCCATCGGCGCGACGCGTGGCGACAATCCGTCGCACACCCGCGCCTCCGCCGCCGCGAGCGCGGCGCGCAGCTCGTGCAGGGTCCGCCCGCCGAGCAGCACCGCCAGCAAAAGCCCGTCCGGGCGCAGCGCCCGCCGACACTGCACGAGCTGGCCGACCGGGTCCGCCGCCCAGTGCATCCCCATCGCATGCGCCACGAGGTCATGCGCCCCCTCGGCAAGATCGAGCGTCTCGTCATCGGCCACGATCCGCGCATCCGGCACGACCCGGTGCCAGAAATCGGGGAAACCGGTGACGATGGCCGGCGCCGTAAATTCTCTGTTAACCTCGCTCAGTCTCTCCTCGATCTCGCCTGCGGCGTGCTCGTGCAGAAACAGCGCCGGGCCGGCACGCCGGGCGCGGGCCCGGTTGCGCGCGAGCGCGGCGCGGTCGGCAAGCTGGGGCGGACGGGTCATGACGGCCTCCTTTGGACGGGCAGTTAGGCGATGATGACGGCAATGCAAAGCCTCCTGCGCGCGGTCTACCCGCCCGGCTGCGTCGCCTGCGACGCGCCGGTGGCGGCCGAGCACGCGCTGTGCGGGCCGTGCTGGCGCGATACGCCGTTCATCACCGGGCTGGTCTGCGATTGCTGCGGCTATCCGCTGCCGGGCGACGCGGCGGAGGGTCCGGCGCTGTGCGATGACTGCCTCGTCGTGGCGCGCCCCTGGGAGCAGGGGCGCGCGGCGATGCTCTATGCCGGGCAGGGGCGGCGCTTCGTGCTGCGACTCAAGCATGGCGACCGGCTCGAGCTGGCGCGCCCGGCGGCGCGCTGGATGGCCGCCGCGGCGCGCCCGATCCTGCGCCCCGGCATGCTCGTCGCGCCGGTTCCGCTGCACTGGACCCGCCTGTTGCGCCGGCGCTTCAACCAGGCCGGTCTGCTCGCGCAAGGGCTCGCGGGCCTCACCGGGCTCGAGCTTTGCCCCGATCTGCTGCGCCGCCCGCGCCGCACCCCCGCGCAGGCCGGCCCCTTCGAGACGCGGTTCGACAATGTCGCCGGGCGCATCGCGCCGCATCCGCGCCGCGGGCGGCGCGCCGAGGGGCGGCATGTGCTGCTCGTGGACGATGTGCTGACCTCGGGCGCGACGCTGGGTGCGGCGGCGGAGGCGTGCCACCGCGCCGGGGCGGACGCCGTGAGCGTCGCCGTGCTCGCACGGATCACGCGCGATGACTGACGGGGCCGATCGCACCGATGTTGCACGCTGGATAACGGCGCGGCGGGTGGCGCGCGTTGCGTGACGCACCTAAATCCTTATAGTCCGGCACAGCCACGGGAAGGGCCGAATGCAACAGGTTGAAATCTACAGCTCACCGCTCTGCGGCTTTTGCCACATGGCCAAGCGCCTGCTCAAGCAGAAGGGCGTGGCGTTCGAGGAATACGACACGCTGATGGATGCAGCGCGCAAGCAGGAGATGAAAACGCGCGCCGGCGGCGCGCATACCGTGCCGCAGATCTTCATCGGCGACACCCATGTCGGCGGCTGTGACGAGCTCTACGCGCTCGATCGCGCCGGCAAGCTCGATCCGCTCCTGCAAGGTTGAGATGCGTGCCGCGCTGATCCAGCTCACCGCGAGCGACGATCCGCAGGCCAACCTGCCCTTGACGCGCGCCCTGATCGAGGAGGCCGCGCAGGGCGGCGCGGGATTCGTGCTCACCCCGGAGGTGACCAACTGCGTCTCCATGAGCCGCACGCAGCAAAAGGCCGTGCTCACCAGCGAGGCCGAGGATGCGACCCTCGCGGCGCTGCGCGCGGATGCGGCGCGGCTCGGGATCTGGCTGCTGATCGGCTCGCTCGCGCTCAAGACCAGCGACGCTGATGGCCGTTTCGCCAATCGCTCGCTGCTGATCGGTCCCGACGGCGCCATCGCCGCGCGCTACGACAAGATCCATATGTTCGACGTGCAGGTTTCCGAGACCGAGACCTACCGCGAATCGGACGGGTTCCGCCCTGGCGACCGCGCCGTGCTCGCCGACACGCCGTTCGGGCGGGTGGGGCTGACGATCTGCTACGATCTGCGCTTTGCGGCGCTCTACCGCGCGCTCGCGCAGGCCGGGGCACAGATCCTCACCGTGCCGGCCGCCTTCAGCCCCGTCACCGGCGCGGCGCATTGGGAGCCGCTACTGCGCGCGCGCGCCATCGAGTGCGGCGCCTATGTCCTCGCCTCCGCCCAGACCGGCACCCACCCGGCAAGCCGCGGGCGCAGCCGCGAGACATACGGCCATTCCCTCGCCGTCGATCCCTGGGGCGCGGTGATCGCCCAAGGCGGCACCGCACCGGGGGTGAGCTTCGTCGATCTCGACCCCGAGGCGGTGGCGTCGGCGCGGCGCAAGGTGCCCTCGCTCACCCATGACCGCCCGTTTTCGGGGCCATGAGCCGGGACGAGGACCTCGCCGTCGCGCTCTTCAGCGAGCTTTTCATGGCCGATCAACTCGCGCGCAACCGCATCTCGCAGGCGCTGCCCAAGGGGATGGAGCTGTCGCATTTCGGGGTGATCAACCATCTCGCCCATATCAACGCCGAGCGCACGCCGGCGCAGCTGGCGAAGGTGTTTCACGTCTCGCGCGGGGCGATGACCAACACGCTGTCGCGGCTCGAATGGGCCGGGCATGTGCATATCCGGCCCGACTGGGACGATGCGCGGCGCAAATTCGTCTCGATTAGCCCGTCAGGCCGGCGCGCGCAGGAGCAGGCGCTCAAAGCGGTGACACCGCTTCTGTCGGAGGCGGTGCGCGCGCTGGGCGCCGAGCGCGTGCGCCTCGCCCTGCCGGTGCTGCGCGAGCTGCGCACCCGGCTCGAGGACAAGCCCTGAAACCGAAAAGACGGCGAGGAGGTCCCCGCCGTCATCGGTCGCCCAATCGCGGCGTCGGGCTCAGAGAAGCCCTTCGCGCTGGGCGCGCTTGCGCGCGAGCTTGCGCTGGCGGCGGATCGCCTCGGCCTTCTGCCGCGCCTTCTTCTCCGAGGGTTTCTCGAAATGCTGACGCAGCTTCATCTCGCGGAATACGCCCTCGCGCTGAAGCTTCTTCTTCAGAGCGCGCAGCGCCTGATCGACATTGTTCTCGCGAACGCTAACCTGCATGTGGTCTTCACCACCTTTCCGAGCTAGAGTTTCCATTTGATGCAGGAGAGGCGCGAGTAACATCCCGCGCCCGGCTTGTCCAGACCGCGAGCGCATGGAGGCTCACATGACCACCGACGACGCGCAATCCCTCGACGCGGCGCGCGAAACCCTGCTCGATGCGGCCCTGCCGCATGTTGCCTTCGATGGCTGGAGCAACGCTACGCTGCGCGCGGCGATCGCGGACTCCGGCATCGCGCCGGGGCTCGCGCACGCCGCCTGCCCGCGCGGGCCCGTCGATCTGGCAATGGCCTTTCACCGGCGCGGCGACCGGCGCATGCTGGAGCGGATCGCGCGCGAGGATCTGTCGCATCTGCGGTTTCGCGACCGCATCGCGGCGGCGGTCCGCTTCCGGCTCGAGGCGATCGAGGACAAGGAGGCGGTGCGCCGCGGCGCGTCGCTCTTTGCGCTTCCGCATCACGCCGCCGACGGGGCGACGGCGATCTGGGAGACGGTCGACCA
>PUKW01000107.1 GCA_003550665.1 Paracoccaceae bacterium
CCGGTCAGGCGCTCTTGCGCAACTCTCCCTCGCCATAAAGGTGGCACTCGACCATGCCGCGCCCGCGCGAGGTCGGCCCGGGCGCGCGCTGCGCACAATGGGCCATCGCCTTGGCGCAGCGCGGATGGAAGCTGCAGCCCGAGGGTGGGTCCATGGGGTTGGGAAAGACCGCGCCGAGCTGGTTGTCGGGAATGCCCAGATCCGGCTCGGGGGTCAGCACCGAACTCAGCAGCGCCTCCGTATAGGGGTGCTTCGGGTCCGCGAAAAGCTCGTCGGCCGGCGCGTTTTCCACGATCCGGCCGAGATACATCACCGCCACACGCGTCGCGATGTGCTGAACCACCGCGAGGTTATGACTGATCAGGATATAGGTGAGGTTCAGTTCGTTGCGCAGATCCATGAGCAGGTTGAGGATCTGGCTCTGCACCGACACGTCGAGCGCCGAGGTCGGTTCGTCGCAGATCACCACATCAGGGCGCATGATCAGCGCGCGGGCAATCGCCACACGCTGGCGCTGCCCGCCGGAAAGCTGGTTGGGGTAGGAATCGAGATAGCGCCTCGACAGCCCCACCAGGTCGAGCATCTCGGCGACCTTGCCGCGCCACTCCGAACGCCGCCCGATCCCGTGGATGTAGAGCGGCAGCGCAACGATGGACTCGATCGTCTTGCGCGGATTGAGCGAGGAGTAGGGGTTCTGGAAGATCGGCTGGATGTAGCGGGCGCGGTTGAACTGGCTGGACTTGTGGATCGGCTGCCCGTCGACCCGGATCTCACCCGCCGATGTTTCAAGAAGCCCCAGCAGCATGCTCGCGAGGGTGGACTTGCCGCAACCGGATTCGCCCACGAGCCCCAGCACCTCACCCCGCTCCAGGGTCAGGTTGACCCCGTTGACGGCCGCGAAGCTCTGCTTGGGCTTGAACAACCCGCCCCCGACGGTGAAGATCCGCGTCACGTCGCGGGCTTCGAGCACCATGTCATTCATGTCGCGGCCTCCGTTCCGGCGGTGAACTTCGCGAGATGACCCCGGGTCTCCTGCTCGTCCATGATGCAGCGCCAGTAATGGTTCTTTCCGTCATGGCGCAGCCTGTCGAAGCTTTCGCATCCTTCGCGCGCATGCCGGCACCGGTCGCGGAAGGCGCAGCCCGCGATCTCGCCGATCAGCGAGGGCACGATACCCGGGATCGAGCCCAGGTGATGCCCGGGTTTCGTCTTGCCCGGAATCGGCATGCATTCCAGTAGCCCGCGCGTGTAGGGATGCAACGGCGCCTCGAAGACGGCCTTGGCCGTTCCCTGCTCGACCACCTCACCGGCATACATGACCATCACCCGATCGGCGATCCGGGCGACGACACCCAGATCGTGGGTGATCAGCACCAGCCCCATCTCGAACTCGCGCTGAAGCTCGGACAGCAGCAGCAGGATCTGGGCCTGGATGGTCACGTCGAGCGCCGTGGTCGGCTCGTCAGCCATGATTACTGTCGGACCGCACATCAGGCTCATCGCGATCATCACTCGCTGGCGCAGACCGCCCGAAAGCTGGTGGGGATACTGTTTCATCCGCTTCGCGGCACCGGTGATCCCGACCTTTTCCAGAAGGTAGACCGCGCGCTCATGCGCCTTCGCCTTGGTCACATTCTGGTGCCAGAGCATCACCTCCATCAGCTGGTCGCCGATGGTATAGGCCGGGTTGAGGCTCGTCATGGGTTCCTGGAAGATCATGCTGAGCCGGTTGCCCCGGATCTTCTGCATCTTCCGGTTGGAAGCCGACAGCAGGTCGACACCGTCGAAATGCAGCTTGTCTGCGGTCCGCTTGGCCGCACTCGGCAGGAGCCCCATGATCGCCAGCGAGGTCAGCGATTTGCCACAGCCCGACTCGCCGACCACGCACAGCGTCTCGCCCTTGCTCAGCGAAAAGGAGATGCCGCGCACCGCATGAAGCGTCTGTTTGCCCACGGGGATGTCGACCCGCAGGTTCTCGACTTCGAGGATCTTGCTCAATTTCGGTTCTCCGGGGTCAGGATGTCGCGAAGCCCGTCGCCCATAAGATTGATCGCGAGCACCAGCAGGAAGATCGCGAAGCCGGGGATCATGATGAGCCAGGGATCGAACAGAAGGTAGTTGCGCCCCTCGGCGACCATCAGGCCCCAGGACGGGAGCGGCGGCTGCACACCCAGCCCGAGGAACGACAGCGCCGCCTCGAGCAGGATCGCGTTGGCCATCTCGAATGTGGCGATGACGACGAGGCTGCCGAAGATGTTGGGCATGATCTCGCGCACGATGATATAGGGCGTCGAACAGCCGAGCGCGCGCGCCGACTGCACGTATTCCTGGTTGCGCACCTGCATCACGGCGCTGCGCATGACCACGGCAAAGCGGTCCCACAGGAGCAGGCCGAGCACGAGGATCACCACGGTCAGCGAACTGCCGACGATCGCGACCACCGCCAGCGCGACCATGATCACCGGCAGGGTGAGACGGGTCATGATGATGAAGTTGATCACCAGATCGACGCGACCGCCGAAATAGCCCGCCAGCACACCCAGGGTGGTGCCGATCAGCCCCGAGCAGACGACCGTGAAGGTGCCGATCAGCAGCGAGATGCGCGAGCCGTAGATGACGCGGCTGAGGTAGTCGCGCCCCAACCCGTCGGTACCGAGGGGATGGTCCCAGGTACCGCCATCCATCCAGATCGGCGGCACGAGGCGGTTGGCCATACTCTGCGAATAGGGATCGTAAGGCGCGATCAGGGGCGCAATCAGGGCCATCAGCAGGATCAGCACCAGAATGGAGCAGCCCACCAGGAAGGCGCTATGCTTGAGCGCGCGGCGCGGGAAATCCCGGTCGCGCCACCGCGCGCGGGCGGTCGACCCGGACGGAGCGGAGGCGGGATCGGTAGCAGCGGGCTGACCGCTCGTCTCGCGCCCTGGAACATTAACGGTTGTCATGTCTTATTTCCTGATCTTCGGGTCAAGCCAGGCATTGAGCACGTCGGAGACGAGCACAAGCGTGATGTAGGCGATGGCAACCAGGATCATGATCGCCTGAACCACCGGCACGTCGAGCCGTGTGATCGACTCCCAGGCTAGATAGCCAACGCCCTGGATGCCGAACACGGTCTCGATCACGACCGAACCGCCCAGCATGTTTCCGAACTGCACCGCCGTCAGCGCGACCACCGGGATGATCGCGTTTCGCAGCGCGTGCTTGAACAGCACCCGCGTGGTGCTCAGCCCCTTGGCGCGCGCGGTGCGGATATAGTCGGTGCCCAGCACCTCGATCATGCCCGCCCGGGTCAGGCGCATCACCGGCGGCGTTGCGTAATAGCCAAGCGCGATCGCCGGCAGGATGAAATGCCAGTTCGTTCCGGAGCCGGACGGCGGCAGCCACCCAAGATTGAGCGCGAAGACAACCATCAGGATCAGGCCAAACCAGAAGTTCGGCATCGCCTGCCCCATCACCGCGATGCTCAAGGCCAGCCGATCGACCCAGGTGTTGGGGCGAAACGCCGCCAGCATGCCCAGCGGCAGCGACAGCGACAGCATCACAGCCAGCGACATCCCGGCAAGCTGCAGCGTGTTGGGCAGCCGGTGCATGATCAGATCGGCCACGGTCTCGCGAAAGAAGAGCGAATTGCCGAAGTCGCCGCGAAGGGCATTCCCCAGCCATTCCAGGTATCTTACCGTCCAGTGCGCATCGAGCCCGAGTTCGCGGCGCAGCGCGGCGATCTGTTCGGGGGTGGCTTCCTCGCCGGCGATCGCCGAGACGACATCACCCGACGAGGTGAGAAGAAAGAAGGTGATCAGGGAGACGGTCAGACAGACCAGAAAGGCCAGTGCCAGCCGCTGCGACAGGTATCCGATCATGGCAGGCGCGCCCTCGCGAATGATTCCAGCGGCCCCGTGCGAAGCCCGGGCTCCGCACGGGGCCGCTGGATGTTGGCTCAGTCGTTCCAGCGCGCATTATAGAAGCGCGGGGTCTCGTCCGGAACAGGCGTAAAGTGCAGCTGATCGTTGTAGGCGTAGGTCAGCGCGTAGGTGAACATCGGCACAATATACGCCTCTTCGGAGATAATGCCCAGCGCCTCGGCATAGGCCTCGCGACGGACATCCATATCCATCGTGTTGCCCTGCTCCATCAACTCCAGCACACGGTCGTCACGCGCGTAGTCGTTGACCGAGTGGCGGAACCAGTGGCCGGTCGAAGCGACGACGTCCCCGATCGAAGTGGACCCCCAGGCCTGATACCAAATCGGGGTATCGCCTGCCTCGCGCAGGTCGCTCAGGGCGGAGATCTGCAGGTAATTGAGGTTCGCGGTAATGCCCACGGCGTTCAGATCACCGATGATCGCCTCGACGATCGGACGCTCACGATAGCCGTAGAACTCGATCGAGAACCCATCCTCGTATCCGGCTTCGGCCAGAAGCTCGCGCGCGAGCTCGGGATCGTACTCATAGGTGACGACCTGCTCGTCGATGCAGCCGAACTGCACTGGCGCACAGGCCGTGTCGATGAGGTTCGACCCCGGCCCCATCATCGCCTCGCGAATGCCCTCGCGATCGATGGCGTGGTTGATGGCCCGGCGCACGCGCACATCCTCGAGCGGGGTCTCACCGCCCCGTCCGGCCGCATCCATGTTGACGAAACCGAAGCGCAGCAGCTCGCCCGAATCGACGGCGATGCCGTCCGCGTTTTCGAGCCGCTCGCGCGCATCCGGCGGCACCCGCCAGATCCAGTCGAGATCGCCGGTCATCAGCTCGACGGCCTGGGTGTTGAACTCGCCGATGCGGCGGAATTCCAGCGTGCCGATCTCGGGCTGGCCCTTGGCACCGCCGAAATAGTCATCGTATTTCTCCATCACGATGCGGTCGCCCGCGGCCAGTTCGGTCACCCGGTAGGGCCCGGTGCCGATGGGCTCGCGCGACATGCCGTCGGGGCCGACCTCATCGTAATACTCCGCCGGATAGATCGGCAGCATATTGACGAGATAGTCCATGATCGGCGGGAAGGGCTCGGGCAGATGCAGCCGGACCGTGTAGTCGTCGATCTTCTCCGCGCCCTCCAGGAAGAAGATCTCGCGCGGCAGCGTGTTCGAGGTGACATAGTCCACGGTGTAGACAACGTCGTCGGCGGTCAGCTCCTCGCCATTGTGAAACATCACTCCTTCGCGCAGCTTGAACTCGATGGTGGTGTCGTCGATCACATCCCAGGACTCGGCGAGATGGGGCTCGTACTCCCCCGTCTCGGGGTCCTTGTAGACCAGCCCGTCCCAGATGTGGAACGACAGCACGATGCCTTCGCGCACGGTGTGCTGGTAATAGTCGATGCTCGACGGAAGGCTGTCGGAGGCCCAGCGCAGCGTGTCGTTCTCAGGGCCGGCCTTGGCGGTGGTGCCCACCGCGGCGATGGCGGCTGCCATGCAACTCGCGCCGATTGCAGATCGGATCATTTTTTTCTCCCTGTTACGCGCCGATTGCCAGAGCGCGGCTTGCCTTCTTGCGCCGTTCAGCGTCGAGATCGTGCGCCCAAACCCCTGACTTTCCAGTCATCCGACCGGCTGATGAGGGAGCGGAAACTCAACGCATGCACGGCACCTGTTTACGAGTGCAGATTTTGCACTATGAATTCACTATGGAAGGCGCAGCGCTCACGTCAACCCTCGAATTCCATGCGCGCCGGCGCCGAGCAAGTTGTTCGCTCCGAAATCCGACCATCCAGAAGTTGCGCGCCCATGGCGTGGGCGACGTTCTCGTCGATCGCTTCGTTGCTGGGCGGCATGCAACCGATGCGGCGCATCGCAAGACCTCCGCGCGCCGCCGTCGTTCCGCGTAAATAGCGGCCGCACGCGCGACACCCCTGCGATCGGCATCACGGCGATCGGCCCGGCGACGGTCCCGGCCGATGTTGAAATCGGGATGACGGGGCGCGCGTCGGGAGCCAACGCCGAACCCCCGCAAGAGGTCGCCAAGCCTTGAGCCGCAGCGCCGCCCGTCCCGCCTGTCAACCAAGCCACGTCCCAAGCGAGCCTGCCGGTCCGCCAGTCACATGCAGCGTCACTGGCTCTTGCGGCGCGGTCCGGCGCCACGCTTGTGGCCCGGTGACCATGGGATCGACCCTGCACCGCGTGCCGCGCCCTTTGGCCACGGCATCATCCAAGGCTCCGGACAGACGCATCGATGGCGCCCGATTCGGCGTCCGCTGGGTCGTGCGAGGGGTCCGGGGGCCAAAAATTTGGGCTTGCGCGGGGCGCCTCAGCGGGTGTTAGATCGATGCATTCATAATTCAACAGTCGGGACAGCAAGGGAGACGCAAGACCATGGGTGACAAGACCGGCGCGTGCAAACGCGCACGCGGCAAGCTCGAGGATGGCAGCTTTCTCGCCGACCTCGCCCGCCGTGTGGCGATTCCGACCGAGAGCCAGATCCTCGAACGCAAACCGGATCTGTACCGATACCTGACCGACGAGATGGGGCCGTCCTTTGACCGCATGGGTTATTCCTGGCGCATCTTCGACAACCCGATGCCCGATCGCGGCCCGGTGCTGCTCGCCGAGAGGATGGTCGACCCCGCCAAGCCGACCGCGCTGATCTATGGCCATGGCGATGTCGTCCGCGGCCTCGACGAGACCTGGGCCGAGGGGATCAGCCCCTGGACCCTGACCGAGGACGGCGACCGCGTCTATGGACGCGGCACTGTCGACAACAAGGGCCAGCACTCCGTCGCGATGAGCGCCGCGCAGGCCGTCGCCGAGGAGAATGGCGGCGCGCCGCGCGCAAACATGAAGTTCATCATCGAGACCGGTGAGGAACAGGGCTCGCCCGGGCTTCAGCAGATCCTGCACGACAACCGCGGCGCCTTTGCGGCGGACGTGTTCATCGGGCTCGACGGACCGCGCATGTCGTTCGGCTGCATGGACCTGACGCTGGGCTGCCGCGGCGGCTTTCGTTTCGATCTGATCGTCGATCTGGACCGCAAGGGCGGGCTGCATTCGGGCCATTGGGGCGGGGTTCTGCCCGATGCCGGCATCATCCTCGCCCAGGCCCTCGCCTCGATCACCACCCCCAAGGGCAAGATCCTCATCGACGAATGGATCCCGGACCACGTGCCCGAGGCCGTGATGGAAGCGGCGAAGACCCTGCGCGTCGACCATGTCGAGGGAATGCCCGATGCGGACCCGGAATGGGGTGAGACGACCCTGACCCGCGCCCAGAAGGTTTATGCCTGGACGAGCTTCATCATCCTCGCCTTCCAGACCGGCAACCCCAACAATCCCGTCAACTCGGTGCCCTCCACCGCCAAGGCGGCCTGCCAGATCCGTCACACGGTCGACGTGTCGGTCGAGAAGCTGCTCGAGGGGCTGCGCCGCCACCTCGACGAAAACGGCTTCGGCATGGTTCGAATCGAGCCCACGCGCGATCGCGAGCAATTCGCCCCCTCGCGCACCGACCCGACCGATCCCTGGGTGCAATGGGTCGCCGCCTCGGTCGAACGCACGACCGGAACCCCGCCCAACGTCAAGCCCTGCTCGGCCGGCTCCAACCCGTCGGAGATGTTCAAGCAGGAGCTGGGCACGCCGGTGATCTGGATCCCGCACTCCTACAGCGGCTGCAACCAGCACGGTCCGAACGAGCACGGGCTGAAGTCGCTCTTCGGGGAAGGGCTGGAAGTGATGGCCGGTTTGTTCTGGGATCTGGGCGACCATCCCGGTCCGTAAAGCCGAACGGCCCCGGTGCCCCCGGGGCCGCCGAACAACCCGGCGCGGGCACAGCCCCGCGCCCCGCTTCACCGGAGTTTACATGCCGCATACTGGCCGTCACTTCCTTCAGATCCCGGGGCCGACGAACACGCCCTTGCCCGTGCTGGCCGCGATCGCCAAGCCGACCATCGATCATCGCGGCCCCGAATTCCAGGCGCTCGCGCGCGGTGTTCTGGCGGATATCGGCGGCGTGTTCGGAACCGCCGAACCGGTCGTCATCTATCCCGCCTCCGGCACCGGGGCGTGGGAGGCCGCACTGGTCAACACCCTGTCGCCCGGCGACCGCGTCCTGATGTTCGAGACCGGCTGGTTCGCAACCCTCTGGGAGCGCCTCGCCCGGAGGTTGGGGCTGGAGCCGGAGCTGCTCGAGGGTGACTGGCGCGGCGGCGTGCAAGCCGCCCGGCTCGAAGAGCGGCTGCGCGCCGACAAGGGCCACGAGATCCGCGCCGTCGCTGTCGTCCATAACGAGACCTCGACCGGCGCGACATCCGACATCGCCGCGGTGCGCGCCGCGATCGATGCCGCGGGCCACCCCGCCCTGCTCCTCGTCGACACGATTTCGTCGCTCGCATCGGTCGATTACCGACACGATGAATGGGGCGTCGATGTCACCGTCGCGGGCTCGCAGAAGGGCCTGATGCTGCCGCCCGGCCTGTCCTTCAATGCCGTCTCCGAGAAGGCCCGCGCGGCGTCAAGAACCGCGCGCATGCCCCGTGCCTTCTGGGATTGGGAGGAGATAATCGCCGCCAACGCCAACGGTTTCTTCCCCTACACCCCGGCCACCAACATGATCCAGGGGCTGCGCGTCGCGCTCGACCTGCTGGCCGAGGCGGGGATGGACGAGGTCTTTGCGCGCCACAAACGGGCCGCCGCCGCCACCCGCGCGGCCGTCGCGCATTGGGGGCTCGAGACGCAATGCGCCGTGGAGTCCGAGCACTCGCCGGCATTGACCGCGGTGCGCCTGCCCGACGGGCACTCGGCCGATGCGCTGCGCGCCGAGATCCTCGAGCGGTCGAACATGTCGCTGGGCAACGGGCTGGGCAAGCTGGCCGACCGGGTCTTCCGCATCGGCCATCTGGGGGATTTCAACGACATCGCCGTCACCGGCGTGATCGCCGGAGTGGAAGCCGGGCTGGCCGCGCGCGACATTCCCCACGAACCCGGCGGTGTCGAGGCGGCCCTGCGCAGCATGGCAGGCAATGCCTGAGTCCGGCTCTCCGGCCCCCGCGCTGCCGGGGCCCGGCGATTTCGCCGCGGCGCGCGCGCTGTTTCCCGGTGCGCGCGAGCAGACCTATCTGAGCGTCTGCGACCGGGGCATTCTCGGGGATCACACGGTTGCCGCCCTTCACGGCTATCTGGCCGCGATGCAGGGCACGCGCCTGCAGCGGCGCGATTACGAGGCGGTGGTCGATGACACCAAGGCCCGTTTCGCCGCGCTGATCGGCGCCGACGCTTCCGAGATTGCCCTGTCGGGCAATGTCTCGGACGGGGTGAATGCCATCGCGAACGCCCTGCCGTGGCGCGAAGGCGACAATGTCGTCCTGACGAGCGAGCTCGAACACCCCAACAATCTGTATCCCTGGATGCGGGTCGCCGAGCGCGGTGTCGAGATCCGCACCGTGCCGATGCGCGAGGGTGCGATCGACGTCGCCGCGATGCAGGCGGCGATGGATGAGCGCACCCGCGCCGCAACCGCCGCCTCGGTGACCTTCTCGCCCGGATTGCGGACCGATCTGGCCGGCCTCGCCGCGATCTGCCGGGCGCGGGGGGTGTTTCTTCTCGTTGACGCGGTGCAATCGGCCGGCATTCTGCGCCACGACGTGACGGTCGAGGGGGTCGACGCGCTCGTCACTTCGACGTCCAAGGGGCTCCTCGGCCTTTATGGCTGCGGCTTGCTCTATTGTCGGCGCGACTGGGCCGACCGGCTTGCCCCCGTCTACCTGTCACGCACCGGCGCCAATGTGGCCCCGGACAAACCCTCCGAGATGGGAACCGCGGCATTTCGCGCCGGCGCAGGGCGGTTCGAGGTCGGCAGCTACAACTTTGCCGGCGCCTATGCCGTGCGCGCCTCGCTCGCCCTTGTCGAGGCCCTCGGCGCCGCGGCGATCGAGGCGCATGTCCTGTCGCTGTCGCGCCGACTGACCGGCGGCCTCGCCCGGCTCGGCCTGCCAGTGACGCAGCCACCGCGCGAGGCGGCGCGCGCGCATATCGTCACGGTCGGCAAGCTGGGCGATGGCGGGCATGACGTGGCCCGCGACGAAACCCTTCAGGCCTGGTCGGCCGCGCTCAAGGCGGCCGGGGTCGTCCATACCATTCGCCGCGGGCAGCTTCGCTTCGCGACGCATCTCTACAACGACATGACCGATATCGACCGCGTGCTCGCCCTGAGCGCGGCGCATTTCGCGCGCGGCTGATCCGCTTCCTGGAGTGCGCCCTTGGCGTTGGACAGGTTCACGCGGCAGCTTTGACAGGGGTGCGGGCGTTGCGGTCCTCGAACTGGATCGGGCTCAGATAGCCCAGTGCGGACTGTAGTCTCCTGGCGTTGCAGACCTCGTCGATGAAGCGGGAAAAGTCAGCGGCGACTTCGTCGTAGGTGTCGTATCCGGTGAGGTAGACGGCCCCGACCTTGAGCGTCTTCATGAAGCTCTCGGCCTGCGGGTCGTCGTATGGATTGCCGCGCCGGCTCATCGAGCCGACGATGAACCGCCCCGACTTTCCCGGAGTGCAAATCTCTTGAACGATGAGCCCTATGTCTACGAAGAAAGCCCAGCCCCCAATACACGGCCGAGTTCCGTGCCCGCGGCGTTCGGTTGACCTCGTCGAACTCCTCGGCGTAGCGCGCGCTGTCGATCTGTAGCGGCGGCCCGGGGCGGAACTGGTCAGGTGCCTCCATGGCGAGCGGCTCGGTCTCGGCCCGGCCGGTGCCCGCCGGCGCCTCATGCGGCGGCGTCAACCGGTAGGCGCCCGGCTCCTCGCGCGGGGAAAAGCTGCCTTCGCTGTCATGCCCGTCATCCGCGCGCGCATCGAGGGTGGCCGCGGCCGTCGCGGCGCCGAGCTCGCGCCCGTGCTCCTTCGCGGTGCCCTGCGGCACCTCGTCCAGCCACTGTGCGTGCAGCTCGGCGAAGGCCGCGGCATGGTCGGGATATTCCTCGGCCAGCACGTCATGCGCGGCCTGCGAGACGGTCGCGACCGGATGCCCCTCGGCGTCCGTCCCGATCTCGCCATGGCGCGCATAGACCGGGGCGATGGCGTTCAGCGCATCATGGACCGCCAGATGCATCAGCGGCATGGCGCGGTTGGTCGTCAGCGTCTGGAACCCGTCGACCTCGAGCGACTTGGCGATGCCGATCGCGTTCCAGTCGATGAGCACCTGCGCGTCGCGAAGGGCGGGATCGGCGGGCAGGCGTTCGGCCACGGCGTCGTCAATTCCGCCCTGCTCGGAGGCCGCCACGGCGGTGGCGAGGGCGGCGGCGCTGCACGCGCGGCTTGCGCAGCGGGCGCGTGATGATCGTTTCGGGATTCATCCAGGTCATGCGGGACTCCTTTCTCAAGGGGATGGGCCGCTCTAGGGGCGAAACCCGGCACGGCCCGTCGCCGGGTGCCTCGCGAGGGCACGGGCGGCCATGGTCGAGACATGATCGACCGTGCGCCTCGATGGTTGTGATGGTGCCGCGCCGTCAGCGCCGGCGGCCGAGGATGAGCTGGTATTCACGCCGCACATGCAGCCCGGCGGGAACGCGGTAGCTCGCGTGATAGGCGTCGATCTGCTGCTTGAAGGCGGCGAGCTGGTCGGGCGGCAGCGCCTCGATCAACCCCTTCATCGGCCCGAAGCCCGCCGCGTACCAGTTCCACGCCGCCTCGACGCCGGGCAGGTAGTGGTTGTTGACGCCCGGCTCGAAGGTTAGCTCGAACGCGTCGCCCAGCAATGCGCGCGCATGCGCCTCGTCGCCCCAGGACATTGGCGAGGGGCCAGGCGGCGGCGCGGGGACGTAGTTTCCGATGATCCCGAGAAACTCCTTCACCGCGCCCTCGGGCGCCCAGACGACGAGCGCCAGCCGCCCGTCCGGCCGGCAGACCCGGGCAAGCTCGCGCGCCGCCTGCTCATGACCGCCCGCGAACATCACGCCGAAGGTGGAAATCACGGCGTCGAAGCTGGCGTCCGCGAAGGGCAGCGCCTCGGCATCGGCCGCCTCGAAGGTGATCGGCGGATCGAGATGGGCGGAGAGCTCGCGCGCCGCGGCCAGCAGATCGGGCGCGATATCCACCGCCGTGACATGCGCGCCGGCGCGGGCGACGTTGCGCGCGCTCCAGCCGGTGCCGGTGGCAACGTCGAGCACTTTCTCGCCCGGCTCGGGCGCCAGCCGCTGTGCGGCGTGGGCGAGCGCATCGCTCACCCCGAAGCTGATGCGGTCATAGGCCCGCCCGCCGAGACTCCATGTCGCGGCGGTGCGTTCGTTGTGGGGCTGCGCGGCGCCGGCGGCGGTGGTGCGGGTTGCGGTGGTGTAGGTCATGGCATCCTCCATCGTGGTCCAAGCAGGATGGACGCAATCGGACGGCGCCGCTTCGGGAAGACGGCCCATCCCGGGCGCATGGGGTATTTCACCCACGCAGGCGCGGCGCGGATCAGATGAGGTCCTGCGCGCCCGCCCGGGCGACGGCGGCAGCGCGCGAGCTCACGCCCAGCCGGTCGAAGATGTTGTCCAGATGCCGGTCCACGGTCTTGACGCTGAGCGCAAGCTCGGCGGCGATCTCCTTGTTCGTGCGCCCCGCCGCGACATGGCGCAGGATCTCGGCCTGCCGCGCGGTCAGCGCCGGCGGTTCGTTCCCGGTCCCGGCCCGCGCGATCCGCGCCGAGAGCGTCGCCGCGCGCCGCGACAGATGCGTGGCCCCCAGCGCCGTGAGTTCGGCCTGCGCCGCCGCGATCTCCGCGCCTGCGGCCGCGCGGCGGCCCAGCACGGCAAGAGCCTCCGCCAGATCGCAGCGCGCCGCGGCGGCCTCGAAGCGCATCCCGGCCCCGGCGTAGAGATCGACGGCATCCTCGAAGCAGATGCGCGCCTCGTCCGGTCGCCCGGTGCCCGCGGCCAGCGCCGCCCGCGCGGCACATGCGGCGGCGCGGATGGCCGGGGTGGCGACGCGCGCGGCGACGGCGTCGAGCTCATTGCGCGCGGCCTCGGCCCGGCGCGCCTGACCTGCCGCGACCGCGGCGCGCACCATCGTCTCCAGCCCGCCGACCCGGTGCAGCGCGCTGCCCTCGGGAAACCGGCGCAGATACCGCTCGGCGAGGTCCATGGCCTCCGCGCCGCGCCCGAGATCGAGCGCGCAGCGCGCACGCACCAGCGTGGCGCGCGGATGCGCGGCGGCCTGCTCCAGAAGATCGCCGGCCTCCTGCATCCGGCCCTGCCGGCGACGCAGCTCGGCGAGATCGGCCAGCGCTTCGGCGCGGTAGGGCGGCCAGCTCGCCTCGAAGCAGCGCACCGCCTCCGCGAGCGCCGCCTCTGCCGCGCCCCAGTCGCCACTTTGCGTGAGCACCACGCCGTAATGCGCCCGGCAGATGCCCTGGCTGCCGAGATGGCGCATCCGGTCGGCGGCCGCGCGCATCGTCTCGCACCATTCGGCGGCGCGGGCGAAGTCCTGCACGCGCGCACATGCGAAGATCAGCAGGCAAAAGACCACGAGCGACCAGAGCTCCTCGTCGAGCTCGCCGCCATGGACCGCGGCGGCCGCCTCGTCGAGGCGCTGCATGCCGTCATCGACCTGCCCGGCATCCACCAGCGCGAGCCCCTCGAACCCGATCGCCAGAAGCTCCAGATCCCGGTCGCCGCAGTGCCGCGCCACCTCCATCGCCTCGCGCGCGCGTGCGGTGATCAGGGCGGGGTCGCGCTCGTCGGCATCCGTGCCCCAGCATTCGAGCACCGGCAGCCAGCCATGCTCGGGCGCCATCGGCTGGCCCTCCAGAAGCCGCCGGGCGCGGGCGAGCCAGCCATTGGCGATGGCTACCTCGCCGCGGAAATCGTCATGGTCCTTGGCCAGCCACATCGCCATCCGCGCCGCCGCCACGGGCGTGTCTGCCTCGCAATAGAGCCGATAGGCCGCCGTCCGCGCCGCGATGGTCGCCGGGCCGTCATCCTGCGCCAGCGCGGCCCAGCTCAGCCCCTCATGTGCCTGCGCGCTCCCGTCCCGGGCAACCGCCGCCTCGGCCAGCCGCCGCGCCTCGGCCAGCCTGCCGCGCTTCAGCGCCGCGTAAGCCTCGGCCAGAGCATCTGCACCAGTTGATGCCGCCATTCCCCTACAATCGCACTCCGCCACCCGATCTTAACACCGCTGCGCCTGCGAATCACTCCGGCGCGCGGCGCGTCGATCCGTATTCTCGCGCCGCGCTGCTGCGCTGCGCGCCGTGTCCCGCGAAGCGGTGCGCGGCACCGCGCGCAAGGCGGCTTTGCAATCGGATGAGCCGGCGACGACTCCTGCGTCGCCGGCGCCTGATTGCATCGAAGCCGGGGCTACTCGTCCTCGCCGAGCTGCCGCATCATCTCCGCGGTATCGTAGTAGCGGCGCGTGTCCCGGAAGCGCCCGTCGTCATCGACATCCGAAAAGACGGCCATCGGCATTTCGACCCGCCGCCCAGTCGCGGGAACATCCCCTTCGGGCGTGGCGATGGGGCCGTGATTGGTGCCCGAAAACTCGAACTCGTACATGATCAGGCCACCCTCGGCGTGGACGTTGCGCATCGTCACCCGAGCGTCCGGAAAGGTTCGAAGCATCTGCGCATACGTCTCGCGGATGGCCTCGCGCCCCTCGATCGGTTCGGGCAGTTGGGGATCATGCAAGACGGCGTCCTCGGCATAGATTTCGGCGACCCCCTCCGCATCGTGGGCATTGAACGCGTCGACCCCCTTCTGGTTCTGGTCGAGCGCGACCCCTGCCCGGTCCGCTGCCGCAGACACGGGCATCAGGGCCGCGAGTGCAAGGGCTGCCGCTCCGGCTGCGGCTGCCGGGATACTGGTCAGGTGATACAGCGTCGCCATGATCTCCTCCTTATTGCGCAATCGATGGTCATGCCGGGCGGGGGCGCGGTTGCGCGATGTCGACGGAACCGATGATGGCGCCGTCGCTGCCGATGGGGATCCCGGCATCGCCAAGGCGGGTCACGGCGGGCGCATGGCTGGTCCGGGTCTGCATTCGGCACCTCGGGTGGCTGCACCGGCGGTGGGTCGGCCGTCTCACCGGCGCACTTGGTAGCGGCGGCCCCCTCCCATGGTGACGCATTTTCGGCATGCGGGCGGCGCGGCGCTTGGGGATTTCATGTGGATTTCCGGCGGATTTCGTGGTGAGGACCGCAGCTCCCGAGTGGCGCGCTGCTCGACAGTACCCTGCCAAGCGAGCCCTTCCGTGCGGCAAACGCGAAGGTCGGCTCCGGGGCGGCCGCCCGTGATGGTCGAATGGCGGCAAAGGGCCGCCAGCGTCGCCTTCGCGTGTCCACGCGCTTGCCGCCCCGGCGGGCGGAGGGACCGACAGCTCTGCGCGGGATCTGCATGCGCGCATCTGAAAGCGGGGCCCGGCCGCATGCGATCTGCCGCCACCACCATGTCGCCCGGGTGCGGGCCGCCGCGCCAGGTGCAGGGGTGGAAAATTTGCCGCAGTGCAGCGCCGGGGCATTGCATCGCTGGCCAGCGCGACGCGCCGCATGCCTTCGCATGCCGATTGATGGGGTTGACGGGCATAGCTGTGCGTTGTCTATGCGGCACGATCCAAGGGACCGAGGGGGCGCGCCGCGCCGGCTTCGGCGGCTATGCCGGGCGCCGACCCCCCGGCCCACTGCACTGACCGGATCTCTGCATGACCCTGACCGAACGCCTGCGGGTGTACACCGACCGTTTTCGCGCGGAGTGGCTGGGCAACCCCAGGGCCGAACTCCTCGCCGGGGCCGTCGTAGCGCTGGCGCTGATCCCCGAGGCGATCGCGTTTTCGATCATCGCCGGGGTGGACCCCAAGGTGGGGCTCTATGCGTCGTTCTCCATCGCGGTGATCACGGCCATCGTGGGCGGGCGGCCGGGCATGATCTCGGCTGCGACGGCGGCGACGGCGGTGCTGTTCATCACGCTGGTGCGCGATCACGGGCTGGAATACCTGCTGGCGGCGACGGTGCTGGCGGGGCTGATCCAGATCTCGATCGGCGCGCTGAGGCTGTCCTTCGTGATGAAATTCGTCTCGCGCTCGGTGCTGACGGGGTTCGTGAACGCGCTGGCCATCCTGATCTTCATGGCCCAGATCCCGGAGCTGGTCGGGGTGCCCTGGATCACCTATGTGCTGGTGGCGGCGGGTCTCGTGATCATCTATGGCCTGCCCTACCTGACCACGGCGGTGCCCTCGCCGCTGATCGCGATCGTTCTTCTGACCGGTGTGGTGTTCGTCACCGGCACGGATGTGCGGCTGATCGGCGACATCGGCGAGCTGCCCGACACGCTGCCGGTGTTCCTGATCCCGGACATCCCGTTGACCTTCGAGACGCTGGCGATCATCCTGCCCACGGCGCTGGCGGTGGCCATCGTCGGCACGCTCGAAAGCCTGATGACGGCGTCGATTGTGGACGAACTGACCGACACGACCTCCGACAAGAACCGCGAATGCGTCGGTCAGGGCGTGGCCAACACCGTAACCGGCTTCATCGGCGGCATGGCGGGCTGTGCCATGATCGGGCAGTCGATCATCAACGTGAAATCGGGCGGGCGCGCAAGGCTGTCGTCGTTTTCAGCCGGGGTGATCCTGCTGTTCCTGATCCTGGTGCTGGGCGACTTCGTGCGCTCCATCCCGATGGCCGCGCTGGTGGCGGTGATGATCATGGTCTCCATCGGCACGTTTTCGTGGACCTCGCTGACGAACCTGCGCGTGCATCCGGCGAGTTCCTCGGCGGTGATGCTGACGGTGGTGGCGATCGTCGTGGTCACCCACAACCTCGCCTACGGGGTGCTGGCCGGCGTGCTGCTGTCGGGGGTGTTCTTCGCCGCCAAGATCGCGCAGATCTTCCGCGTGCGCTCCGAGTTGTCGACCGATGGCCGGTCGCGGCGCTACATCGTCGAGGGCCAGCTCTTCTACGCCTCGGTGGACGACTTCCTCGCCGCGTTCGACTACCGCGAGGCGGTCGACGAGGTCATACTCGACATCTCCCGCGCCCATATCTGGGACATCTCGTCGGTCGCCGCCGTCGACATGGTGGTGCTGAAGTTCCGCCGCGAGGGTGCGCGCGTGGAGCTGGTGGGCATGAACGAGGCCTCCGAGACCATCGTTGACAAGCTGGGCACGCATGAAAAGCCGGATGCGCTGGACAAGCTGACGGCCGGCCACTAGAGCATTTTGCGCAAAAGCGGGGACCGGTCTTGCGCTCTTTGAGCACGCGACTTCAGAAGGTTTGAGCGCCCCGGGGAGGACCACATGGACAGCATCGCAACCTTCATCGACGGCTCCACCTATGCCGCCAGCCTGTGCGATCACGCCGCCTGGGCCGCCGGGCGTGTGGGCGCGCCCGTCGTTCTCGTGCACGCGCTCGGCCGGCCCGACAGCTCCAGCGCGCCGGCGGATCTGTCGGGCAACCTGCAGCTCGGCGCGCGCCGATCGCTCCTCGAGAAGCTCGCGCAGCACGATCGGGAGCGCGCCGCGCTGGCGGTCGAGCGCGGCCGCGCGATCCTCGATGACGGGCGCGCGCGGATGATGGCGACGGCCGACATCGAGGTGACCACCCGCCTGCGCCGCAGCGATCCGGTCGAGGCGCTGACCGAGATGATGGAGACCACGCGTTTCGCGCTGATCGGCAAGCGCGGCGAGGATGCGAGCGGCCAGATGGCGCATCTGGGCTCGAACCTGGAGCGGCTGGTGCGCGCTTCGACGCGTCCGGTGATGGTGGTCAACCGCGCATTTCGCCCGATCGCGCGTTTCCTGATCGCCTATGATGGCAGCCCGTCGGCCACCCGCGCCGTGGAGCGGGTCTGCGAAAGCCCGCTCCTCAAGGGCGCCGAGGCGCATATCCTCACCGCCTCGGCGGATGCGGGCAAGCTCACGCAAGCGGCCGGGCAGCTGCGCGGCGCAGGCTTCACGGTTCACGAGCACGCCATCGGCGGCCCGCCGGAGGAGGTCATCGCCGCGGCCGTGCGCGACCACGACATCGGCCTGCTGGTGCTGGGCAAGTCCGGCCACTCGCGCCTGCGCCAGCTCTTCATCGGTTCGACCACGCTGGACCTGATGCGCAGCTGCCAGGTCCCGGTCCTGATCTTCCCCTGACGGGGCGGATCCGACCACCGCGACGGATCTGTCTGCGCGGGCGCAGCGGATTTCGCCCGCGATCGCGCCCACGCACCCCCATGCGGGGACCCGACGGCAACTCCGAACCGAGGGCTGCGTTTCGCCTGCGCGCCTGTACGCCTCCGGGCGCCTGCCGTCAGCACGCTGCGCGAAGCACGGCAGCGACGCTCTGCGGGCGGATCGGCCCGGGTGCACGGATGCCGGAAGCGCTTTCGCCTTCACTGCAGTTGGCGTGGGCGCAGGACGGCGGTATCACCGCTGCCGCTTGCGCGCTGCGCCACAGAAGCCGGAACCGCGATCGGCCGCCGCTGCGCTCGGAACGGCGGCGGGCAAATGCATCGAAGTCTATCGACCCCTGCGTTGTGCCTCGGAACGCGCAGAGCACCGGCCCCCGTTTTCTGGGAACGCTTATTGCCAAAGCGTCTCAGACCGGGATGGGCCGGTCCTCGATGATTGCTTCCATGGTAAAGTAGGAGGTCACCGTTTCGAGGTCGAGCTTCTCGATCAGGCGCTGATAGACGACGTCATAGCTCGTCATGTCGTGTGTGACGATGCGCAGCATGTAGTCGTAGTCACCGCCAATGCGGTAGAAATCGACGATCTCCGGGATGGTGGCGACGTGCTGGCGAAAGCGGCGCAGCCAGTCGGCGGAGTGGCTGCGGGTGCGGATCATCGTGAACACGACGAGGTTGAGGCCGAGCGCGTGGCGGTCGATGCGGATCGTGCGCCCGCGAATGATCCCGCGTCCCTCGAGCTTGCGCATCCGCCGCCAGCACGCGTTCTGCGACAGCCCGACCGTCTCGGCGAGGTCGCGCTGCGATTGCCCGGCATCGCGCTGCAGCTCGATGAGAATGCGCTGATCGATTTGATCGATAATTTCGGTCATTTGCCTATCACTGCGCCGTTTCATGAGCGTTATGTGCCATGATTTGAGATCTTTTCGCATTCGGGTGCAAGTATTGTTGCGATGAGATTGCAATGACCGGAGCCCCCGATGCCCGCTCTCGACGAGTTCCGCCAGACCCTTAGGCGCCCCGACGCGCTCGATGCCCTGCGTCGCGGGCTGATCGGCGACGGGATCGAGTTCGAGACACCCTTCGGCGCGCAGCGGCTGCTCTATGCCGATTACGTCGCGTCCGGGCGCGCGCTGACGCAGGTTGAGGATTTCGTCACCCGCGCGGTGCTGCCCTACTATGCCAACAGCCATACCGAGGCGTCCTTCTGTGGCGAAGCGATGACGCGCATGCGCGCCGAGGCGCGCGCGGTGATCGCGGACGCGGTGGGGGCGGGCCCCGATTGCCATGTGGTGTTCGGCGGTGGCGGCGCGACGGCGGGACTGAACCGGATCGCGGGCCTGCTCCGGCTGCGTGACCGCGTCACGGTCGGTGAAGGTGTCGTGGTGCTGATCGGGCCCTATGAGCATCACTCCAACATCCTGCCCTGGCGCGAGACCGGGGCCGAGCTGCGGACAATCCCCGAGGCGCCGGGCGGGGGCGTCGATCTCGCCGCGCTCGATGCGGAACTGCTGAGTGCGGGGGATGCGGACTGCATCGTGGGCAGCTTCTCCGCGGCATCGAATGTCACCGGGATCGTGACCGATCCGGACCCTGTCACCCGCCTGCTCAAACGCCACGGCGCGCTCGCGGTCTGGGACTATGCCGGCGGCGGGCCGTATCTGCCGATGGCGATGACCCCGTCGCAGGATACGGCCAAGGATGCGATCGTCTTCTCGCCGCACAAGTTTCCCGGCGGGCCGGGGGCCTCCGGCGTGCTCTTGCTGCGCGACAGCGTGGTCACACGCGCGACCCCGACCCAGCCGGGCGGCGGCACGGTGAGCTTCGTCTCACCTTGGGGGCATGATTACAGCGCCGATGTGAGCGCGCGCGAGGAAGGCGGCACGCCCAATGTCGTGGGCGATATCCGCGCCGCGCTCGCCGTGACCGTCAAGGAGGCGGTCGGAACCGACGCGATCGGCGCACGCGATGCGGCGCTGCGGGCACGGGCGCTCAACGCCTGGTCGTGTTGCGCGCGGCTTGAAATTCTGGGGCACGGCGCGACCGCGCCGGCCTTGCCGATCTTCTCCTTTCGGATCCGTGACGGCGCGGGCGGCTTCATGCACCACCAGCTCATCACCCGGATGCTCAGCGATCACTACGGCATCCAGGCGCGGGGCGGCTGCGCCTGTGCGGGGCCCTATGCCCATGCGCTGCTGGGGCTCGACCGCATCGCCTCCGACGGGCTGCGCGCGCGACTTCGCGAAGGCGACGAACTCGCCAAGCCGGGCTGGACGCGGCTCAATCTGAGCTGGCTTCACAGCGACGCGCAGGTCGCGCGGATCATCGACGCGGTGGCCGAGTTGTCGCGCCGCGCGCCCGATCTGGCCAGCCGATACACGGCGGACCCCGCGACAGCGCGATTTCGTGTCGACGCGGTTTCGGAAGTGACTGCATCAGCATGCCGTCCACCCGCCCCTTGTGTCCGGGCGCCGAACATTTCAAACTACAGTCTCTGCGCTGCTGGCGAAGCACGGCAGATGCCCCATGACATCACACCGCACCGCCGCAACGGCGCCGCTCGACGGCCTGGAAGCGCTTGATGCGCGCGCGCGTTACGATCTCGAATGTCTCAATCTCCCTGCCGCCAACTGGGTGCCTGAAACGACCGGGCCCGATGGCGAGAAAGTGCATGACGTGGTGATCATGGGCGGCGGCATGTGCGGGCTCGTGGCCGCCTTCGCGATGCTGTCAGGCGGCATGCGCAACATGCGCATCCTCGATCGCAACCCGGAAGGCTATGAGGGGCCGTGGCTGACCTATGCGCGCATGGAGACGCTGCGCTCGCCCAAGATCCTGCCGGGGCCGGCGCTCGGAACGGGCAGCCTGACTTTCCACGCGTGGTTTGAGGCCCGGTTTGGCAGCGCGGAGTGGGGCCGACTCGACAAGATCCCGCGCCCTATGTGGATGGACTATCTGCGCTGGTATCGTCGGGTGCTCAACCTTCCCGTCGAGAATGGCATCGAGATCACGCATGTGCGTCCGGAGGGCGGTCTGCTGCGGCTCGATCTGAGCGGGGCTGAAGAAACGTCGATCCTGACGCGGCGGCTGGTGATGGCGACCGGTCGCGACGGCACGGGCCGGGCGAACATCCCCGGTTTTGTCGCCGGGTTGCCGGCGGATGCCTGGGCGCATTCAGCCGACGAGATCGATTTCGCAGCGCTAAGCGGCAAGCGCGTGGCCGTGGTCGGCGTGGTTGCCTCGGCCGTGGATAATGCCGCCGAGCTGCGTCACCTGATCCGCCGTCACAGTATGCCGACGATCAACAAGATGATGGGCATCGGCTCCTACGGCGTCACGCATGGCTTCGCATCCCTTGATGACGAGTGGCGCTGCCGATGTTCGCGGTCGCCTCGGCCGGCATCATGGGATGGCCGATCGCCGATCTCGGGGTCGCCCGCGAGGTCGTGGAATTCGTCACCTCGGTGACCGAAACCCGTATCAGGCTGGTGCTGCTAGTGGGCGGGTTCCTGCTGGTGGTGGGCACGGTTCTCAGCCCTGTCACGGCGGTGATCATCTTTATGCCGATCATCCAGAGCATCGCCACTTTGGGCGACACCGATCAGATCCATATGGGCCTGATCGTCGTGCTGACCCTGACACTCGAGCTGGTGACGCCACCCTATGGCATCTGCCTGTTGATCGCGACGCAGATCGGCGGCATTCCAACTCCGCAGGCCTTCATCGCGATCCTGCCGCTCGTCGGGATGGCGCTCACGATCATCGTGGCAGGTATCGTGTTTCCGGGTCTGTTCCTCTATCTGCCATGGACGCTGCTGCCCGGCTCGCTCTGAATGTTCGCCAGGACCCGTGTCGGGCGCAAGCGTCGCCGCATGCGCCTCAAGCGGCGATCCCGGCGTATGCGGCAAAAGCCTTCGCGCGCCCCTCGCGATGAAAGCTGCTCGGCAGGTGCCGCAGAGCATGTCGCGGGAGAGTGGGAACCGGCCCCTGCGCGCGTTGAACATGCCGCTTCGAGAGGTTGGGCCGTAGCGCGCGAGTTCGCCGATCAACGCAACACCATCCGCCGCAGACTGTCCGAACTCCGGCAGGTCGAAAGCCGTCGCGAGCAGCTCCATGGCACGCGGCATGATAAAAAACGCGGCGCTGCCTATCCCCGAAGCGTTCGGCGGCGTGCGTGGTCGTGTCGCTCCCGTTACGAACTTGTCCCACAATGCTTCCTTCCATGCCTGCGAAAGGATCGCACCATCAAATCGCGGGATCAAACATCGAGCGCGCCTTCTACGGCTTCATCGCCGTCGGGATCGCCCGGTTCGCCGCGCTCGCCGTCTGGCTCGTGCAGGATCGGACGCAGGCCTATCAGGCCGACGCGCTCGAACGCGCGGTCGAGGTGCGCACCCGCGCGGCGGCGATGGAGTTCGCGCGGGCCCTGGATGCCCACTGGCGCGCGCTCGACCATATCGGGGCGCAGTTCGCCGGTGCCGAGGCGGCGAGCCTGCGCCCGATGCTCGATACGGCGGTCGGTGGCGGGGACCGGGTCTCCTGGGCGGGGTTCGCCGGGCCCGATGGCGCGGTCGTCGCAGCGTCCGGCGGCATGCTGGCCGGCGCCGACGTCGCCGCGCGGCCGTGGTTTCAGCGTGGCCTCGGTGGGACTTTTGCCGGCGACGTGCACGGCGCACTCCTGCTCAGCGACCTGCTCGGCGGCACCGAGGAGGGGCCGATCCGCTTCATCGACCTCGCCCGCCCCGTCAGCGATGCCTAGGGCGACCCGCTGGGCGTGCTCGGCTTTCACGTCGATTTCGCCCAGGCGGAGCTGTTCCTCGCCGACAGCGCGCAGGCCCTCGATCTCGATCGCTACCTCGTCAGCCGCGGTGGCGAGGTCACCCGAGGGTCCCCGTAATCGAGAAGCTGGCCCTCCTCGAGCACCCCTTCGCCGTCGAGCCCTTGCTCGAGCAGCTCGAGCCGGGTGCGCATGGCCGAGCCGCGTCTCGAGCTCGTCGATCCGCGCCGAGGTGAACTGCCCGGTGCGCTCGTCGAGCAACCGCATCACCGCAACGGTATCCTCGATCTGGCGCTCGGCGCGCGCGAACCCGCGCTCCATGTGCAGATCATCGAGCCGCACCCGGTCCGCGCGCGCATCGGTGACGGTGGCGATCTCTTCGCCATCCTCGATGGCTGCGCTCAGCGCGCGCCCGGGCAGATCCAGCCGCCCCGCCGCCGGCGCGCGCACCGTGTTGAGCGGCGCAGTGACGACCGCATTCGCGCTCGCTCCCGTGATCTGTTCGCCGACGATGACCCTGCCCGCCGCAAGAATGATCAGGAAACCAATGATCAAGCGCGTGTATTCCATTTTTCGACTCCAGGCTGCAATCGCGCCGCTGCCATGGACCGCGATCACTCCGCCAGCGGCGCCGTTGATCAAATGCTCGACCTGCGGCGTTTCAGTGACGGCGCCGGCGGGTTTGCGGACATCGAGGGTGTCGCAGAGCACGATGTCGCCCTTGTTCAGCGGCGGTGCCGGGCGCAGGCCGGGGCTGTGGGCATGGCTGCATGGGTCGCGCGCAAGGCGGCGCCGACGCCCTCGAAGACCGGGATGCGCGGTGACGTCTTGCGCCAGACCAGCACGACCTGCCGCGGATTGGCCCCCGGCAGCGGCGTCAGCGTCACGTCATGGGCCGCCGCGGCCCCCGCGGCCACGGCGAGATCGGGCAGCAACGTGATCCCGAGTCCCGCGCTTACCATCGCGATCAGGGTCGTCAGGCTGGTGGCGCCAAAGCTATCATCCTGCTCGAGCCGCCCCTGGGGAAACGCGTCGAGCGCATGGCGCTGCAGGCAGTGTCCCTTCTCGAGCAGCAGCAATTGCTCGCCGTCAGCCATCAGATCGCCGCAATGGCCCGGCGGCCCGGCAAGGTGATATCCATCGGTGAAAAGCGACATGCAATGCAGCGCGCCCGTCTCGAAGGGTAGCGCGATCAACGCCAGATCGAGCCTGCCCGACGCCACCCCGTCGAGGAGGCTCTCAGTGAGTTCCTCGCGCAGATACAGGCGCAGCCGTGGATAGCTTGCCCGGATGCGGGGCAGGGCCGCGGGCAGCAGGTAAGGGCCGGCGGTCGGGATTGCGCCGACGTGCAGCGCCCCTTCATCGGGCCTCAGATGCGCGACGGCGATCTCCTCGATCTCGCGGGCCTCGAGCAAAACACCCCGCGCGCGCTCGGCGATCTCGGTGCCGATGGCGGTCATCATCACGCTGCGGCGCGTGCGCTCGACGAGCTGCAGCCCGAGATGCTCCTCGAGGCTGCGCAGAGCCGAGCTCAGCGTCGATTGCGTCACATGGCATCGCTCGGCGGCGCGGGTGAAGTTCAGCTCCTCGGAGAGGGCGACGAGGAAGCGCAGCTGTCGAAGGGTTATCATCAGCACATATATTGAGACAGTCAATCAGAGTGATCTTTCTTATTCGTTTCCAAGATTGCAGGCAAGCCGCTATCCGGAGCATGCCGAAACGGAGCAATGGAGTGACATGATGACCGAGATGACTCCGATCGCGATGCCGCGGCTCAACGAACCCGCCCCCGATTTCGACGCCCCGACCACGCAGGGCCGCAAGACGCTCGCCGATTACCGCGGCAAGTGGTTGATTCTGTTCTCGCACCCGGCCGATTTCACACCGGTGTGCACCACCGAGTTCATCGGTTTCGCGAAACGGCATGAGGATTTCGCCGCGCTCGAGGCTGAACTGCTTGGCCTGTCCATCGACAGCACCCATTCGCACATCGCCTGGGTGCTCAGCATCAGGGAGAAGTTCGGCGTCGGGATCGACTTTCCGATCATCGCCGATCTGAACATGAAGGTCGCCTCGGCCTACGGCATGATCCAGCCGGGGGCCTCCGACACCGCCGCCGTACGCGCCACCTTCATCATCGACCCCGAGGGCGTGCTGCGCGCGATGGTCTATTACCCGATGACGGCGGGCCGGTCCGTGGACGAGATCTACCGGCTGCTGCTGGCGCTGCGCACCTCCGACGAGAACGCGTGCTCCATGCCGGAGAACTGGCGGCCCGGTGATCCGGTCATCGTCCCCGCCCCGACAACCCCGCAGGAAGCACAGGCGCGTCACGCCGAAGGTTACAACACGGTGGACTGGTATTTCTCCACCCGCGAGCTGTGAGCGAGGCGCGCGCTACGCGGCGCGTTGCCGCTGATACAGCCTGTCGCATTGAGCGCACGGCGCCGGAGCCAATGTCTAGCGGGCGAGATCCCGCGCGATGACGGGCCGGCTCGCGACACCTGAGACCGAAAGGATGACACCATGGAAGCGCTCGATACCCTCCTGTTGTCGCGCATCCAGTTCGCGGCCAACATCTCGTTCCACATCCTGTTCCCGACGATCACCATCGCGCTCGCCTGGGTGCTGCTGTTCTTCAAGTGGCGCTACAATCGCACCGGCGATTACGACTGGATGCGGGCCTACTTCTTCTGGGTGAAGGTGTTCGCGCTGTCCTTCGCGCTCGGCGTCGTGTCGGGCATCACCATGTCCTTTCAGTTCGGCACCAACTGGCCGGGCTACATGGAGAGCGTGGGCAACATTGCCGGGCCGCTGCTGGCCTACGAGATCATCACGGCGTTCTTTCTCGAGGCGGTGTTTCTCGGGATCATGCTCTTCGGGTTTCGCAAGGTGCCCGGGTGGCTGCACACTTTCGCGACCGCCGCGGTGGCGGTGGGCACGCTGATGTCGGCGTTCTGGATCCTCGTGCTCAACAGCTGGATGCACACCCCGCAGGGCTTCGAGATGCGTGATGGGGTGGCGCATGTCACCAGCTGGATGGAGATCATCTTCAACCCCTCGATGCCCTACCGGCTGATCCACATGCTGCTGGCTTCCGGACTGACCGTGGCCTTCCTGGTCGCCGGCATCAGCGCGCTGCGCTGGCTGATGCGCGACCGCAGCAACGAGCTGCGCAAGACGATGCGCGTGGGGGTCTGGATGGGCGCGCTGCTGATCCCGGCACAGATCTTCATGGGCGATCTGCACGGGCTGAACACGCTCGAGCATCAGCCCGCCAAGGTCGCCGCGATGGAGGGCAACTGGGAGACGGGCTCCAACGTGCCGCTCGTGCTCTTCGCCCTGCCCGACGAGGAAGCGCGCGAGAACCGTTTTGAACTCGCGATCCCGAACGGCGCGAGCCTGATCCTCAAGCATTCCGCCGACGGCGTGGTGCCCGGGCTCAACGACTTCGTCGCCGAGGACGGCACGATCGAGCATCCGCCGGTGGCGCCGGTGTTCTGGTCCTTCCGGGTCATGGTGGGCGTGGGCTTTGCCATGCTCACGCTGAGCTGGGCGGCGGCCTTTGCGATGCGCGGCGGCCGAGGTGTCGAGGGGCTGCCCCGCCCGCTGTTGTGGGCCTTCGTGCCGATGGCGCTGTCGGGCTGGGTCGCGACGCTGGCGGGATGGTACACCACCGAGATTGGCCGCCAGCCCTGGCTCGTGCACGGCGTGCTGAGCACCGAGGCTGCGGTGGGGGATGTGCCCCCGTCGATGGTGATGAGCACACTGATCGCGTATCTCGCGGTCTACGCCGTGCTGCTCGCCGCCTATCTCGGGGTGCTCGTCCATCTTGCGCGCAAGCAGGCCCACGGCGCCGAGCCCGAGCCGGGCCGCGCCGCCGATCCAGCCCCCGAAATGACCCCTGTTCCCGCGGAGTGATCCCATGACCCTGTTCGCTGACCCGACCCTGTGGCTACCACTGGCCTTCGCGGCGCTGATGGGGCTGTCGATCCTCGTCTATGTCGTCCTCGACGGCTATGACCTCGGCGTGGGAATGCTGTTTCCCTTCGCCACCGCGTCCGAGCGCGACCGGATGGTCGCCTCCATCGGCCCGTTCTGGGACGCCAACGAGACCTGGCTGGTGCTCGCGGTGGGCCTTCTGCTGGTGGCGTTTCCCTATGCGCACGGGACGATCCTGACCGCGCTCTACCTGCCGGTGGCGATCATGCTGATCGGGCTGATCCTGCGCGGGGTGTCGTTCGAGTTTCGCGTGAAGGCCCCGGCGCCGCACAAATGGGCGTGGAACGCGGCCTTCTTTGCCGGCTCGCTGATGGCCGCCGCCGCGCAAGGCTGGATGCTGGGGATGTATGTGATGGGGCTCGAGCATACGCTCGGCAACGCGCTCTTCGCCGCTGCGAGCGCGGTGTTCCTGTGTATCGGTTACAGCCTGATCGGGGCGACCTGGCTGATCCTGAAGACCGATGGCGATCTGCAGCGCAAGGCCGTGCGATGGGCGCGCGGCGGGATCTGGGGCGTGGCCGGCGGGCTCGCGGCGATTTCGGCCGCGACGCCGCTCGTCAGCCCGCGGATCTGGGAGAAGTGGTTCTCGGTGCCCGAGATCTTCCTGCTCGCGCCGCTTCCGATCCTGTCGGGGGTGCTGCTCGCGGTGCTGTGGTTCAGCCTGCGCAGGCTGCCCACGGCGGATGACCAGTTCGCCTGGCTGCCCTTCACCGCGACGACCGGCCTCGTGATCCTCGCCTTCATCGGGCTGGCCTATTCCTTCTACCCCTATGTGGTGCCCGAGCGGATGACCATCTACGAGGCGGCGGCGGCACCGGGCAGCCTGTTCATCATGCTGATCGGGGTGCTGGTCGTCGTGCCGGTGATCATCGGCTACTCGGCGCTCGCGTATTGGGTGTTTCGCGGCAAGGCAACCGAGCTGCGCTACGACTGATGCGCGTCACCCGCCGATGCAGGTCACGGCCGGGCCGGCGAGTTGCGCGCGCTCACGCCGTGCCCGGCGCGAAACACCCTGAAAGGTATCGCTACAGGCCAAGCGCGAGGCCGTCCTTGCGATGATCGGAGGCGCCGAACAGCACGCCGCGCGCGTGATCGATCCAGATCGCCTGCGCGCCGCCGATCGCCTCGTCGGCCACCTTGACCGCGTGGCCGCGCCGCGCAAGTTCGGCCTGCACATCCGCGTCCATGGTGCTCTCAAGGGACAGTTCCCCGCCGAAGGCAAAGGATCTCGGCGCGTCCGAAGCGGATTGAATGTCGAGCCCCTGATCGAGGACCTGGCTCAGGAAATGCGCATGCCCCGTCGCCTGGTAATGCCCCCCCATCACCCCGAACGGCATGACCGGGCGGCCATCGCGGCACACCAGCCCCGGAATGATCGTGTGCAGCGGGCGCTTTCCGGGCGCGATCGCGTTGGGATGCGCCGGATCGGTGCGAAACGACGCCCCGCGATTGTGCAGCATGACGCCGCTGCGCGGCTCGAAGATCGCGCTGCCGAAGGGCGCGAAGATCGAGTTGATGAAGGAGACCGCGTTGTTGTCGCGGTCCACGACGCACAGATACACTGTATCCTTGTGCTCGGGTTCGTCCCATGCCGCGGGCTCGGAGGATGTCTCGCGCTGGATGCGCGCGTGGATGTCGCGCGCGTAATCGCTCGACAGGAAGCGCTCGATATCCACGGCGTGGTGGGCCGGGTCGCAGAAATGCGCGTCGCGCGCGCGGTACGCGGCCTTCGTGGCCTCGGCGAGGTAGTGCACACTGTCGGCCTGCGTGTGCCGGTCATCGCTCATGTCGATCAGCTCGAGCACGCGCAGGATCATCAGCGCCGCTAGGCCCTGTCCCGGCGGCGGGCACTCGAAGATGTCGTAGCCGCGATAGGGCGTGCTGATCGGGGTGACATACTCGCAGGCCGCGGCGGCGAAATCCTCCACCGTGTGCAGCCCGCCCAGGCCGCGCAGCTCGGCCACGAGCGCCTCGGCGACCGCGCCTTCGTAGAAGGCCCGCGGGCCCTCGGCGCCGATCCTGCGCAGAGTCGCCGCCAGCGCGGCGTTGGTGAACCGGTCCCCGGCCGTCAGGGCGGCCCCGCCGGGCAGGAAATGCGCCTTCGTGGTCGGGTTCGCGGCGAGCTTCTCGCGGTAGACACTCCAATCATGCGCGACGCGCGGGGTGACGATCATCCCCTGTTCGGCCAGCCGGGCGGCGGGCTCGAGAAGCGCGCCGAGCGGGCGCGAGCCGTAATCGCGATTGAGCGTGTCCCAGGCGGAAATGGCGCCGGGCACGGTCACCGCATGGGCTGAATCCGTCGCGATCCCGTCGAACCCGTTCGCGACGAACCACCCCGCCGTCGCCGCCTGCGGGGCCTGCCCGGCGCCGTTGATGGCGACCGGCGGCGCGCCATTCCAGGAAAAGAGCGCGAAGCAGTCACCGCCGATGCCGGTCATGTGCGGCTCGACGACCCCCTGAGCAGCGACGGCGGCGATGGCCGCATCCATCGCGTTGCCCCCCTCGCGCAGGACATCGAGGCCGACTTGCGACGCGGCCGGGTGCGAGGTGCAGATCATGCCCTGATCGCTGACGGCCATGGACCGTCCGGGGTTCTGGAAGTTGCGCATCCGGTCAGATTTCCTCTCTGTCTATGGCGGAACCGGCGAGGCCGGGGCGAATTCCGGGACTGCCGCGACGCATCGCGTTGTCGGGCAGCGCGCGGGGCACGATTTTCAACCGCCGTACGCGGCGTTCTGGCGGGTGCGCTCGGCGATGCGCCGGTTCTGGATCAGCGAGAGCACCACCGAGAGCACCGCGAGGCCGAGCAGTGTCGCCGAGATCGGGCGGGTGAGGAAGGCCATCCAGTTGTCGTCGATCTCGAGCGCGCGAAACAGCTGCCGCTCAAGGCTGCCGCCGAGCACCACGCCGAGCACGAGCGGCGTCAGCGGCACTTCAGCCTTGTAGAGCAGATACCCCACCACCCCGAACGCGAACAGCACCCAAACGTCGAACAGGTTGTTGTTGAGCGCGAAGGAGCCCACCGCGCAGAGCACGAACACCACGGGCACCAGGATCTCCTGCGGGATCAGCGCGATCTTGGCGAACCAGCGCACCAGCGCGAGCTGGCAGATCACCATGACCACCGCCCCGATCAGCAGGCTCGAATAGATGGCACCCACGAGCATCGGGTTCTGGTCGAACAGGAGCGGGCCCGGATTGATCCCGTGCAGGATCAGCACGCCCATCATGATCGCCATCGGAAGATCGCCGGGAATGCCGAGCGCGAGCGTCGGGATGAAGGCGCCGCCGGCGACGGCGCTGTTGGAGGATTCGGAGGCCACGATGCCCGAGGGCGTGCCCTTGCCGAAATCCTCGGGCGTCTTCGAGAACTTCTTCGCCTGGTCGTAGCTGACGAAATTCGCCACCGTGCCGCCGGTGCCGGGCAGCGCCCCCACGAAGCTGCCGATCAGCGAAGAGCGCAGCACGTTGAGCTTCTGGCGCGCCATGTCGCCGAAGATCTGCCGGTAGGGTATGCTGACGCCGCCGGTGACGCGCTGCTCGGCGCTCTGGCCGCTCTTGCGGACTTCGAGATTCTCCATCAGCTGCGAGAAGGCGAACACCCCGATCATGACCGGCAGCATTTCGAGCCCGGATTCCAGCGGGGTATGGCCGAAATCGAAGCGCGAGTTGTTGTTGCGGTCATA
>PUKW01000170.1 GCA_003550665.1 Paracoccaceae bacterium
TGCAGCTCTCTGAACCGATGTGAACCCAGCCTTCCGAACAGCATACCGGCCCGTGGCGTCATGGAAGGCCACGCTCAGAGGCCTGACACACGTCCGATCGAAGACCCCGCCGAAACACCGAAGATTACGCTTGCCAAACAGGGGGCATCCACACACGGCACGGGTGTGCCGCGGCCCGATCCGGCCGATGACCCGGTGCGGCGACTGCGCCGTCAGCGGCTCAGGCCGCCCGCGAGGTCGGGCGTGTCGAGCGCCGCGAAGCCGTAATGACGCAGCCAGCGCAGGTCGCTTTCGAAGAAGGCGCGCAGATCGGGGATGCCGTATTTGAGCATCGCGATGCGGTCGATGCCCATGCCGAAGGCGAAGCCCTGCCAGGCCTCGGGGTCGATCCCGCCGGCCTCGAGCACCCTCGGATGCACCATCCCCGAGCCGAGGATCTCCATCCAGTCATCGCCCTCGCCGATGCGAAGCTGCCCGCCTTCCCAGGAGCAGCGGATGTCGACCTCGGCGGAGGGTTCCGTGAAAGGGAAATGCGAGGCACGGAACCTTAGCTCCACCGCCTCGACCTCGAAGAAGGCGCGGCAGAATTCCTCGAGCGTCCATTTCAGGTTCGCCATCGAGATGTCGCGCCCAACGGCCAGCCCCTCGACCTGGTGAAACATCGGCGTGTGGGTCTGATCCATGTCCATGCGGTAGACCCGCCCCGGCGCAATCACCCGCAGCGGCGCGCCCTGCGCCTGCATGGCGCGGATCTGCACCGGGCTCGTATGGGTGCGCAGCACATGCGGCGGGCGGTTGTCGCCCGCGGCGCGGTGCATGAAGAAGGTGTCGTGCTCCTGGCGTGCGGGGTGCTCGGGCGGGATGTTGAGCGCGTCGAAATTGTGCCAGTCGGACTCTATCTGCGGGCCCTCGGCCACCGAGAAGCCCATATCCGCGAAGATCGCGGTCAGCTCGTCCATCACCTGGCTGACGGGGTGGACCGTGCCGCGCGGGCGCGGGCGCGCGGGCAGGGTGACATCGAGCCATTCCCCCGCGAGCCGGGCTTCGAGCGCCGCATCCTCGAGGGCCGCGCGGCGCGCCTTAAGCGCGGCGTCGATCTCGTCCTTGAGCGCGTTCAGCGCGGGGCCCGCAGTCTGGCGTTCCTCGGGCGTCATCCTGCCGAGTTCGCGCATCTTGAGGCTGATTTCGCCCTTCTTTCCAAGCGCGGCCACGCGCACCAGCTCGAGCGCGTCGGCGCTTTGCGCATTCGCGATGCGCTCGAGATAAGCGGTGCGAAGCTGTTCGATCCCGTCCATGCCGGCATGCTCCCGAAAGACCCGCGGCGGAGGTATCACACCCCCTTGCGAATGCAAGCCGACCCGCTCGACATACCCGTCGTCTCGCGCGATGCTCGCGCCATGACACGGGCGCACCCCTTCCTCGATCATCTGACCCCGCTCGCCATCGCTCATCGCGGTGGCGCGGGCGAGGCCGACGAGAACACCATGCCCGCATTCGAGAACGCGGTGCGGCTCGGCTATCGCTATGCCGAAGCCGATGTACAGGTCAGCCGCGATGGTGAGGCGGTGCTGTTTCACGACGCGACCCTTGCGCGGATGACCGGCGCACAGGGCCGCGTGCGCGATCAGGACTGGACGACGCTGGCGCAGCTGCGCACGCCGCGCGGGGCGCGGCTGCTGCGGCTCGATGCATTGCTGCATGCCTTTCCCGAGCTGCGCATCGTGCTGGAGCCCAAGACCGAGGCCGCCGTGCCCGCCATCGCGCGCCATATCCGGCGCCACAATGCGCTTGCGCGCGTCTGTGTCGGGGCGTTCCGGCCATGGCGGACCTGGCGGTTGCGCCGCGAATTCGGCGACGCGCTGTGCTGGTCGCCGAGCCATTTCGGCGTCGCGCGGCTCTGGGTCGCGGGCCTGGGGCTGCCGACGGGGAAGCCGGGCTTTCGCGTCGTGCAGGTGCCGCGGCGCTGGCGCGGCGTGCCGCTGGTCACGCGCGGTTTCGTGCGCGCGGCGCATGCCCGTGGCATCCATGTCCATGTCTGGACCGTCGATGACCCCGGCGAGATGCGGGATCTGCTCGATCTCGGCGTGGACGGGCTGATGACCGACCGGCCGACGGAATTGCGCGCCGTGCTGGAGGCGCGCGGAGACTGGACCGGGGGCTGAAACGAGAAAGGCCGCGCCCCGTTGGGCGCGGCCCCCGCGATGGGCGGTGTGCGCGGCTCAGGCCATCGCGGCCTTGGCCTGGCCGACGATCTCGCCGAACGCATCGGGTTCGCGCACCGCGAGATCGGCGAGCACCTTGCGGTCCACCTCGATCCCCGCCAGCGCGAGGCCGTGGATGAAACGCGAATAGGTCAGCTGCGGGTCGATCTCGCGCACCGCGGCGTTGATGCGCTGAATCCAGAGCGCGCGGAAATTGCGCTTGCGGTTCTTGCGGTCGCGGGTGGCGTACTGGTTGGCCTTGTCCACCGCCTGCGTGGCGGTGCGGAAATTGCGCGAGCGTGCGCCGTAGTAGCCCTTCGCGGCCTTGACGACCTTGCGGTGGCGGGCGTGGGTAACCTTGCCGGATGTAACGCGTGCCATTGTCCAGCCTCCTTCAGCGGTCGTAGGGCATGAATTGCTTGACGATCTTGGTGTCCGCGTCCGACATCACCTTGGTGCCGCGCGCGTTGCGGATGAACTTGGTGGTCCGCTTGATCATCCCGTGCCGCTTGCCGGCCCCCTGCACGAGTATCTTGCCCGTCGCCGTCGTCTTGAAGCGCTTCTTGGCGCTCGATTTGGTCTTCATCTTGGGCATTTCCGTCTCCTTCTGGCGGTGCGCGCACGGCTCGGCATGCCACATGGCCGGCCCTGCGGATCAGTTCGCGTCGTATAAGGGCGCGGGCAGGGGGCTGCAAGCCCCTCAGATCGCGCCCGCGCGGCTCTTCTCAATATAGATCTCGCGCAGCCGGCGCGCATGCGGACCGGGCTGGCCGCCGCCGATGCGCGCGCCGTCGATGGTCACCACGGAGGTGACGAAGGTCGAGGCCGAGGTCACGAAGGCCTCGTCCGCCGCCTGTGCCTCCTCCAGCGTGAAGGCCCGCTCCTCGACCTGCATGCCCGCCTCGCGCGCATAGCGCAGCACCGCCGCGCGGGTGATGCCGTGCAGGATCTCGTTGCCGAGATGGCGGGTGATGATGCGCCCGTCCTTGATGATATGCGCGTTGTTGGAGGTGCCCTCCGTGACATGACCGTCCTCGACCATCCAGGCGTCATCGGCGCCGGCCTTCTTCGCTTCCATCTTCGCCATCGACGGGTAGAGAAGCTGCACCGTCTTGATGTCGCGCCGCTTCCAGCGCAGATCCGGCACCGTGATCACCGACATCCCGCGCGTCGCCGCGGGGCTGTCGACGAGCCCCTTCGCCTGCGTGAAGAGCACGATCCCCGGCTCGGCGTCCGTGGGCCAGGCAAAATCGCGGTCCGCCGTGCCGCGGGTCACCTGCAGATAGATCATCCCCTCGGTCAGCTCGTTGCGCCGCACGATCTCGCGATGGATCTCCAGTAGCGCCTCGCGCGTGACCGGGCTGCGCATCTCCAGCTCGCCCAGCGACCGGTCGAGCCGCGCGGCATGGCCGTCGAAATCGACCAGCTTGCCGTCGATCACCGTGGTGACCTCATAGACCCCGTCCGCCATCAGGAAGGCCCGGTCGAAGACCGAGATCTTCGCCTCTTCCTCGGGCAGCCACGCGCCGTTCACATAGACCGTCCGGCTCATTTCACGTTCCTCCGTTGCAATCGGGTCCCCCTCCCCGGCGGGGAGGGGACAGGGGTGGGGGCGTCGGCGAGGGCGTGCGCCGGAACGGCGCGCCGCAAGGTCAGCCCCAGAGTTCGGCCGCCGGCGGATGCACCCCGCCCGCATCATAGCGCAGCGCCGGCGTGCGGTCCTCGGCCAGCAGCAGCGGCCCGTCGAGATCGGTCACCGTCGCGCCCTGCGCCACCAGCACCGCCGGCGCCATCGCAAGGCTCGAGCCGACCATGCAGCCCACCATCACCGCGTAGCCCTGCGCCCGCGCCGCATCGCGCAGCGCCAGCGCCTCGGTCAGCCCGCCGGTCTTGTCGAGCTTGATGTTGACCATGTCGTATTTGCCGGCAAGGTCCGGCAGGCTCGCCCGGTCGTGGCAGCTCTCATCGGCGCAGACGGGCAGGGGCCGGTCGATCTCGGCGAGCATCGCGTCCTCGCCCGCGGGCAGGGGCTGCTCGACCATCTCGACCCCGAGGCGCAGCAGATGCGGCGCGAGGTCGCCGTAAACCGCTGCGCTCCAGCCCTCATTGGCATCGACGATGATCCGCGCATCCGGCGCCCCGGCGCGCACCGCCTCGAGGCGCGGCATGTCGTCGGGCGTGCCGAGCTTGATCTTGAGAAGCGGGCGATGCGCGTTCCTCGCCGCTGCCGCGCGCATCGTCTCGGGTGCTTCGAGCGACAGGGTGAAGGCCGTGATCTCGGGCCCCGGCGCCGGCAGATCCGCAAGCTCCCAGACGCGCCGCCCGGCGCGCTTGGCCTCGAGATCCCACAGCGCGCAATCGACGGCGTTGCGCGCCGCCCCTGCGGGCAGCAGCCCCTGCAGCGCCGCGCGATCAAGCCCGGTGGGCAGCGCCGCGACCTGCTCGGCCACGCTCTCGCGCGTCTCGCCATAGCGCGCATAGGGCACGCATTCGCCCCGCCCGGTCACCCCGTTCGCCGTGGCGTGCACGGTGAGCACCTCGGCAGTGGTGCGCGCGCCGCGCGAAATGGTGAAGACCTCGGCGAGCGGGAAGCTGTCGAAGGTGACGCTCAGATCAACCATCGCTCAGACCGTCTCGAGCGCATCGACGAGCGGCCCCGCCCCGTGGCGGAACGGGTCAACCGCCGGCAGGCCGAGCCGTCCCTCGATCTCGCGCAGATAGGCATCGGCCGCGGCGTCGTCCATCGCCGCCGTGTTGACGGACACGCCCACCACCTTGCAATCCGGGTTGGCGACATGCGCCACCTGCAGCGCGAGATCGCGCAGCGTCTCGAGGCTGGGCAGGCTGTAGTCGGGCAGCCCGCGCATGTGCTCGCGCGTCGGCTCGTGGCACAGGATCAGCGCGTCGGGCTGGCCGCCATGGATCAGCGCCATCGTCACCCCCGAATAGGAGACATGAAACAGCGATCCCTGCCCCTCGATGAGGTCCCAGTGATCGGGATCATTGTCGGGGGTCAGCCATTCGATGGAGCCAGCCATGAAATCGGCGATCACCGCGTCGAGCGGCACGCCCTCGCCGGTGATCAGGATGCCGGTCTGGCCGGTGGCGCGGAAGGTCGCCTTCATCGCGCGCTCGCGCATCACGTTTTCCATCGCGAGCGCGGTATACATCTTGCCCACCGAGCAATCCGTGCCGACCGCGAGGCAGCGCTTGCCCTTGCGCCGCTTGCCGTCGGCGATCGGGTAGCGCACCGACGGCACGCGCACATCATGCAGCGTGCGCCCCGTCGCACGGGCGACGGCGGCGAGGTCTTCCTCGTCGCGCAGCAGGTTGTGCAGCCCCGAGGCGAGGTCGAAGCCTTCTTCGAGCGCGCCGACGAGCACCTTCTTCCACTCCGGCGAGATCACGCCGCCGCGATTGGCCACGCCGACCACGAGCGTCTTCGCTCCGGCGGCCTTCGCCTCCTCGAGCGTCATATCGGGCAGGCCCATATCGGCCTTGCAGCCCTCCATTCGGAACTGGCCCACGGCGAATTCGGGCCGCCAGTCGCGGATGCCCTGCGCGACCTTCGCAGCGAGCGGGTCGGGCGCATCGCCCAGAAAGAGCAGGTAGGGTGTCTCAATCATCGTCGCTTCATCCTTTCGCTGTGGCGCAGCATGGCGCATCGGGCCGCGAATGTCCTGAGATTCTGCGCCCCGCGACTCGGTCGCTGCGGGAGTTTTGCCCGGCATTTCGGCATTCAACGACAAATCCTTACAGCATAGCGCATCTCACGCGCAGCATCATCCTGCGCCGCGGTACCAATGCTGCGCAGGCAAAGGCCGCCTTGAACCGCAAGCCGCAATAATCTAGCCACGCCACGAAGCGCAACGCAACTTCGTTTCAAGGAGCCCGACAATGAGCTTTCGCATCCAGCCCGCGCCGCCGGCCCGTCCGAATCGCTGCCAGCTCTTCGGCCCCGGCACGCGCACCGAACTCTTCGCGAAGATGGCCGCCAGCGCGGCCGATGTCATAAATCTCGATCTCGAGGACTCGGTCGCCCCCGACGACAAGGCCGCCGCGCGCGCCAATGTCATCGTTGCGGCGCGCGATATCGACTGGGGCGAGAAGGTCCTGTCGGTGCGCATCAACGGGCTCGACACGCCGTTCTGGTATCGCGACGTGGTCGATCTCGTGGAGCAGGCGGGCGACCGGCTCGACCAGATCATGATCCCCAAGGTGGGATGTGCGGCCGATCTCTATGCGGTGGATGCGCTCGTCACCGCCGCCGAGGCGGCGAGCGGGCGGGGCAGGGCGCTCGGCTTCGAGGTCATTATCGAGTCCGCCGCCGGCATCGCCCATGTCGAGGAGATCGCCGCGGGCTCGCCCCGGCTCAAGGCGATGAGCCTCGGCGCGGCCGATTTCGCGGCCTCGATGGGCATGTCCACGACCGGCATCGGCGGCACGCAGGAGAATTACTACATGCTGCGCGAAGGTGAGAAATACTGGGCCGATCCGTGGCACTGGGCACAGGCCGCGATCGTGGCGGCGTGCCGCACCCACGGGGTGCTGCCGGTGGACGGCCCGTTCGGCGACTTCTCCGATCCGGACGGCTTTCGCGCCCAGGCGTGGCGCTCCGCGACGCTCGGCATGGTGGGCAAATGGGCGATCCACCCCAAGCAGGTCGCGCTCGCCAACGAGGTCTTCACGCCGTCGGACGAGGCCGTCGCCGAGGCGCGCGAGATCCTCGCCGCGATGGAAGCGGCCAAGGCGCGCGGGGAGGGGGCCACGGTCTACAAGGGCCGGCTCGTGGACATCGCCTCGATCAAGCAGGCCGAGGTGATCGTGCTGCAGGCCGAGATGATCGGCAGCTGAGCGGCGTTGCAATCGGCCTGCGCCCGCGCCATACGGGGCGTGCGCAGGCGATCGGGTGAGGCCGGGCATGAAGAACTATCTCGATTTCGAGAAATCACTCGCCGATATCGAGGGCAAGGCCGAGGAGCTGCGCGCGATGGCGCGCCAGAACCCGGGTGCCGATGTCGAGAAGGAGGCCAGCGCGCTCGACCGCAAGGCCGAGACGATGCTGCGCGACCTCTACAAGTCGCTGACGCCGTGGCGCAAATGCCAGGTCGCGCGCCATCCCGACCGGCCGCATTGCCGCGACTACATTGGCGCTCTGTTTTCCGAATACACGCCGCTTGCCGGCGATCGCAACTTCGCCGACGACCACGCCGTTCTCGGCGGGCTCGCGCGGCTGGGCGACCGCCCCGTGATGGTGCTGGGCCAGGAACGCGGCCACGACACGAAAAGCCGCATCGCGCATAATTTCGGCATGGCCCGGCCGGAGGGCTACCGCAAGGCGATCCGGCTGATGGACATGGCGCACCGCTTCGGCCTGCCGGTGATCACGCTTGTCGATACCCCCGGCGCCTATCCCGGCAAGGGTGCGGAGGAGCGCGGCCAGTCCGAGGCGATCGCGCGCGCGACGCAGAAATGCCTCGAGATCCGGGTGCCGCTGGTGTCGGTGATCATCGGCGAGGGCGGCTCGGGCGGGGCGGTGGCGTTCGCCACGGCCGACCGCGTCGCGATGCTGGAGCACTCGGTCTATTCGGTGATCTCGCCGGAGGGCTGTGCCTCGATCCTGTGGAAGGATTCCGAGAAGATGCGCGAGGCGGCCGAGGCGTTGCGGCTGACGGCGCAGGATCTGCAAAAGCTCGGCGTGATCGACCGCATCATCCCCGAGCCGCTCGGCGGCGCGCAGCGCGACCGCGACGCCACGATCGCCGCCGTGGGAAGCGCGCTCGAGGACATGATCGGCAAGCTCGCCAAGCGCAAGCCCGCCGCCCTCGTCGATGCGCGCCGGCGCAAGTACCTCGAGATGGGGACGACGGCGCTGAGCGCTTAGGCGGCGCCTAGAAGAAGTTCTGCTTGCGCGCCGAGGCGCGGCCGATCATGTGCGCCGCGATCGGCGCCGTCAGCAGCAGGAAGAGCACCCCGATCACGCAGCGCATCACCACGCTCATCTCACCGAAGGTGAGCGCAGCGGCCGTCAGGGTCAGCATCGAGCCCAGCGTCCCGGCCTTTGTCGAGGCGTGCATGCGGGTGAGCACGTCGGGCAGCTTGAGGATGCCCCAGCCCGCCACCAGCGCGAAGAAACCGCCAAGAAGCAGCGTGATGCCCGTGAGAATCTCAATCATCCTGATCCTCCTTGGTGTCCTCGCCCAGCTTTTCGCGCATCACGAGCCGCCGCTCGGCAAAGCGCGCCAGCGCCACCGTCGCGAGAAAACCCACCAGCGCGAGCACGATGACGATGTCGAGGAAGGCCGGATCGTCCGAGCGGATCGCATAGAGCGCGCAGAAGGCGACGATCAGCACCGTCATCATGTCGAGCGCCACGACGCGGTCATGCAGCGTCGGCCCGATCGCGAGCCGCACGAAGGCCAGCGCGATCGCCAGCATCACCATCACGAAGGCGGCGTCGAGCGACCAGCCCATGAAAAGCTCCGGCGTCATTCGAACACCTCCAGCACCATGCGCTCCA
>PUKW01000334.1 GCA_003550665.1 Paracoccaceae bacterium
GACGCGGTCTGCGAGGGCTGCGGCGATTGCGGCGTGCAGTCCAACTGCGTCTCCATCGTGCCGCGCGAGACCGAGCTCGGGCGCAAGCGCGCCATCGACCAGTCGAGCTGCAACAAGGATTTCTCCTGCCTCAAGGGGTTCTGCCCCTCCTTCGTCACGCTCGAGGGCGCGACGCCGAAAAAATCGGCCACCACCGAGCTGACCCTGCCCGAGCTGCCCGATCCGGCGTTGCCCGCCATCGACGGCACCCACAACATCGTCATCACCGGCGTCGGCGGCACCGGGGTGGTTACGGTGGGCGCGATCCTCGCGCAGGCCGCGCATATCGACGAGAAGGGCGCGGGGATGATGGAGATGGCCGGCCTCGCCCAGAAGGGCGGGGCGGTGCACATCCATTGCCGGCTCGCCGAAAATCCCGGCGATATCAGCGCGATCCGCGTGGCCACCGGCGAGGCCGATTGCGTCATCGGCGGCGACATCGTCACCACGGCGGGCTCCAAGACGCTCGGGCTGATGACCACCGGGCGCACCGGCGCGGTGGTCAACACCCACGAGACGATCACCGGCGACTTCACCCGCGACACGAATTTCCGCCTGCCGACAGAGCGGCTGCGCCTCGCGCTCGAGGCGCGGCTCGGCGACGGGCTGGCGGCGTTCGACGCCTCCGAACTCGCCCGCGTGGTGATGGGCGACTCGATCTATTCCAACATGATGATCTTCGGCGCGGCGTGGCAGAAGGGGCTTGTGCCGCTGTCGCACACGGCGATCATGCGCGCCGTCGAGCTCAACGGCGCCGCCGTCGAGCGCAACAAGCGCGCCTTCGAGATCGGCCGCTGGGCGGTGCTGCACCCCGAGGCGGCGGGCGGGCTGCTCGAGCCGGCGGTGGTCGACAAGCCGATGTCGCTCGACGAGAAGATCGCCTACCGCGAGCGGCACCTCACCGCGTATCAATCCGCCCGGCTCGCGCGGCGCTACCGCAAGCTCGTGGACCGCGCCGGCGATGACCGGCTGCGCGAGGCGATCGCGAAGGGCTATCACAAGCTTCTCGCCTACAAGGACGAATACGAGGTCGCGCGGCTGCATCTGGAGACCGCCGAGAAGGCGCGCGCCGAGTTCGACGGCGATTTTCGCATGACCTTCCACCTCGCGCCGCCGCTGATCGCGCGCACCGGCCCCGACGGGCGGCCCGTCAAGCGCGCCTTCGGGCCGTGGATGCTGCGCGCCTTCGGGATGCTGGCGCGGCTGAAATGGCTGCGCGGCACGCCGCTCGACCCGTTCGCCTGGAGCGCCGACCGGCGCACCGAGCGCGCGCTCATCAAGCAATACGAGGCCGACATGCGCGAGGTGCTCGACGGCGTGACGCCGGAAACCCGCGACGCCGCCATCGCGCTCGCCGAACTGCCGCTCGAGATCAAGGGCTTCGGCCCGGTCAAGGACGCGAATGCCGCCGCCGCCGCGGCGAAGCGCGCGGACCTGCTCGCCGCCTTCCGCGCCGGTGGCGCCCAGCGGGCGATGGCGGCGGAATGAGCGCACCGGCACCCTTGTGGCGCGGCGATGCGAGGTTTATCAGCGATCGTCACGGACCGTCGGAGGGGTGATGACGAGCAGGATCGCGATACTCGGGGCGAGCGGCTACACCGGCGCCGAGCTCGTGCGCCTCATCGCCACCCATCCCGGCATGGAAATCGCCGCGCTCACCGGCGAGCGCAAGGCCGGCCAGGAGATGGCCGCGGTGTTTCCGCATCTGCGCCATCTCGATCTGCCGATGCTCGCCCGGATCGAGGATATCGACCTGTCGGATATCGACCTGGCCTTCTGCGCGCTGCCGCACGCGACCTCGCAGGCGGTGATCGGCGGGTTGCCCTGCGGCCTGCCGGTGGTGGATCTGTCGGCCGATTTCCGGCTGCGCGATCCGGCCGATTACGAAAAATGGTATGGCCAGCCCCACGCCGCGCCCGAGCTGCAGGCCGAGGCGGTCTATGGCCTCACCGAGTTCTACCGCGACGAGATCTGCAGCGCGCGGCTTGTCGCGGGGACCGGCTGCAATGCGGCGACGGGGCAATACGCGATCCGCCCGCTTCTCGAGGTGGAGGTGATCGACCCGGACCGTATTGTCATCGACCTGAAGGCCGGTGTCTCGGGGGCGGGGCGCGCGCTCAAGGAAAACCTGCTGCATGCCGAGCTTTCGGAGGGCACGCACCCCTACGCCGCCGGCGGCGCGCACCGCCATCTCGGCGAGTTCGACCAGGAATTCTCGGCCGTCGCGGGCCGGCCCGTGCGGGTGCAGTTCACCCCGCATCTGAGCCCGATGAATCGCGGCATCCTGGCCACGGTCTATGTCGATGGCGATGCGCGGGCGGTGCACGAGGTGCTCGCTTCACGCTACCGCGAGGAGCCTTTCCTGCAGGTGCTTCCTTTTGGCACACTGCCTTCGACGCGGGATGCAAGAGGATCGAATTTCGTGCATATTGGCGTCATCGGGGATCGTGTGCCGGGCCGGGCCGTGGTGGTGGCCGCGCTCGACAACCTGACCAAGGGCTCGTCGGGTCAGGCGGTGCAGAACGCGAACCTGATGATGGGATACGAGGAGACGGCGGGGCTGATGCTCACGCCGGTATTTCCGTAAGGGATTCGGACGATGAAACGGCTGCACAAGAAACGGCGTATACAGGTTCTGCTCGTGGCGGGGGTGGCGATCGCGGTGTCGACGGTGATGATCGGCTACGCGATGCGCGACGGCATCAATTTCTTCCTGTCGCCCACCCAGGTCGTCGCCGAGACCCCGGCCGAGACCGAGCGTTTCCGCCTCGGCGGGCTGGTCGAGGAAGGCAGCATCGTGCGCGGGCAGGGCGAGGCCATCCCCTTCCGCGTCACCGATGGCGGCGCGACGATTCCGGTGAGCTATCGCGGCGTTCTGCCCGATCTGTTCTCCGAGAACGAGGGCATGGTCGGCACCGGCTACTACCGCGACGGCGTGTTCGAGGCCACAGAGATCCTCGCCAAGCATGACGAGACCTATATGCCGACCGAGGTCGCGCGCGCGCTCGAGGAGCAGGGCCACTGGAAGAGCATGCCCGAGATCCGCGCCGACGACGATTACGAGAGCTGACACCCCGGAAAGGGACCGCCGCGCATGTTCGTCGAACTCGGGCACTTCGCCCTCATCCTCGCCTTCGCGATTTCGCTGGTGCAGTCCGTCGTCCCGCTCGTGGGGGCGCACAAGGGCTGGCGCGGCTGGATGCACGCCGCGCATCCGATGGCGACGACGCAGCTTCTGCTCGTGGCGTTCAGCTACGCGGCGCTGACCTGGGCCTTCGTGACCTCGGATTTCTCGCTCGAGCTGGTGATCAACAACTCGCACACCGCCAAGCCGCTGATCTACAAGATCTCCGGCGTGTGGGGCAATCACGAGGGCTCGCTGCTCCTGTGGGTGTTGATCCTCGTGCTGTTCGGCGCCTGCGCGGTGTGGTTCGGGGGCAACCTGCCCGACAGCCTGCGCGCGCGGGTGCTCGCGGTGCAGTCCTCGATCGGCGCGGCCTTCATGGCGTTCACGCTGTTCACGTCGAACCCGTTCGCGCGCGTGGCGCAGCCGCCCTTTGACGGCGGCGATCTCAACCCGCTGCTGCAGGACCCTGGCCTCGCCTTTCATCCGCCGTTTCTCTATCTCGGCTATGTCGGGCTCTCGATGGCGTTCTCCTTCGCGGTGGCGGCGCTGCTCGAGGGGCGCGTCGATGCCGCCTGGGGGCGCTGGGTGCGGCCCTGGACGCTGGCGGCCTGGGTCTTCCTGACGCTGGGGATCGGGATGGGGTCCTGGTGGGCCTATTACGAGCTCGGCTGGGGCGGTTTCTGGTTCTGGGACCCGGTGGAGAACGCCTCGCTGATGCCCTGGCTCTTCGCGACCGCGCTGCTGCACTCGGCCATCGTGGTGGAGAAGCGCGAAACGCTCAAGACATGGACGATCCTGCTGGCGATCCTCGCCTTCGGCTTCTCGCTGATCGGGACCTTCATCGTGCGCTCGGGGCTGCTGACCTCGGTTCATGCCTTCGCGACCGATCCGGATCGCGGCGTTTTCATCCTGCTCATCATCGCCTTCTTCATGGGCGGGGCGCTGACGCTGTTCGCCGCGCGCGCGCAGGAGATGGAGGCCAAGGGCGTGTTCCGCACCGTCAGCCGCGAATCGTCGCTGGTGATCAACAATGTGCTGCTCGCGGTGTCGTCCTTCGTGGTGTTCGTGGGCACGATGTGGCCGCTGGCCGCCGAGATGCTGTTCGACCGCACGCTGTCGGTCGGCCCGCCCTTCTTCGACGCGGCCTTCACGCCGTTCATGGTCGCGCTGGCGATGGTGCTGCCGATCGGAGCGATGCTGCCCTGGAAACGCGGCGATCTGATGCGCACGCTGCGCTCGCTCTGGGGTCTCGGGGTGCTCTCGGTCGCGCTCGGGGCGACGGTCTGGGCCTTCCAGACGGGCACCGCGGCGCTCGTGCCGGTCGGCGCGGCGCTGGGGCTGTGGGTCGTGCTCGGTGCGGGCGCCGATCTGTGGAGCCGCACCGGGCGCGGTGACATGGGCGCACGCGCGCGCCGGCTCGCGCGGCTGCCGCGCGCCGATTGGGGCAAGGCCGTCGCCCATGCCGGCTTCGGTATCACGCTCTTCGCGATCGCGGGCCTCGTCGGCTGGACCCGGGAGGACATCCGCGTCGTGCAGGAGGGCGAGAGCTTCGAGTATGCCGGTTATGACATCACGCTCGAGGATGTCCGCCGCGTCGAGGGGCCCAATTACGTCTCGACGATGGGCTTCATGGAAGTCGAGCGCAACGGCCGCCATATCGCGAGCCTGAACCCGGAGCGGCGCATCTACCCCGTCGCGGGCATGCCCACCACCGAGGCCGGGATCGACCGGGGATTCTGGCACGACATCTATCTCGTGCTCGGCGATCCGCAGGATGATGGCGGCTGGGCGGTGCGCAGCCATATCAAACCCTTCGCCAACTGGCTTTGGGCGGGTGGGATCATCATGGCGCTCGGCGGCGGGCTGAGCCTGTCGGACCGGCGCTACCGGATCGCCGCGAGCGGGGCGCGTCGCAAGGACGCGGCCGCCAAGCCCCAACCGGCGGAGTGAGCCGATGCGCATTGTCCTCCTGATCGCGATTCTCGCCCTGCCGCTCGCTACGATGGCGCCGCCGCCGGCGCTGGCGGCGGTGAGCCCGGCGGAGATGTTCGACGACCCCGAAAAGGAAGCCCGCGCCCGCGCGCATTTCAAGAATTTGCGCTGCGTGGTGTGCCGCAACGAATCGATCGACGAATCCAGCGCCGATCTGGCCACCGACATGCGCCTTCTGGTGCGCGAGCGGATCGAGGAGGGCGACAGCGACTCCGAGATCGAGGCCTACATGGTCGAGCGGTACGGCGAATACGTGCTCCTCACCCCGACGATGCAGGGTGCCAATGTGATCCTGTGGGTCGCGGCGCCGGTGATGTTCGTGGTCGCGCTCGGGGGGGCCGCGCTCTATCTGCGCCGGCGCCGGGATGCGACGGAGTCGGGTGAGCGGCTGTCCTCGGAGGAGGAAGCCCGGCTGCGAGATCTGATGCGCGACTGACGCGGCGGCGCGGTTGTCGCGCGCGCCCGCGCGGCTATGCTGCCCTGCAAGTGGCAGGAGACTTGCTCCATGGATTACGAGACACTGAGCTGCACCGAGCAGTCGGGGATCGGGGTCATCACCTTCGATCGCCCGGAGGTCATGAACGCGCTCGACACGCGGATGCGCGCCGAGCTGCGCCACGCAATTGACGGGTTCGGGGCGCAGTGCCGCGTGATCGTGCTGACCGGGGCGGGGCGGGCCTTCTGCTCGGGGCAGGACCTGGGCGATGCCCAGGATGCGAGCGATCTCGAGCTCGAGCGCGTGCTGCGCGAGGAATACGAGCCGCTCCTGCGCGCGATCTATGACTGCCCCGCGCCGGTGATCGCTGCCGTGAACGGTGCCGCGGCGGGGGCGGGCGCCAACCTCGCACTGGCCGCCGATGTGGTGATCGCCGCCGAGAGCGCGAGTTTCGTGCAGGCCTTCGCCCGTATCGGCCTGATGCCGGATGCCGGGGGCAGCTACTGGCTGCCGCGGCAGGTGGGCCTGCCCCGCGCGATGGGTGCGGCGCTCTTTGCCGAGCGCATCACCGCGCGCGAGGCCGCCGAATGGGGCATGATCTGGGAGATGGTGTCGGATGAGGGCTTCGCCGCGCATTGGCATGCCCGCGCCGAGCAGCTCGCCGCGGGGCCCACCGCCGCCTATCGACGCGTCCGCACCGCCCTGCGCGAAAGCTTCGACAACAGCCTCACCGACCAGCTCGAGCTGGAGTCAAGGCTGCAGGGCGAATGCGGCGCGACGCGCGATTTTCGTGAGGGCGTCGCCGCGTTCCTCGACAAGCGCCCCCCGGTGTTCGAGGGGCGCTGAATTCGTCCGGATGCCTCAGCGATTCTCGACCTCGATATAGTCGCGCCGGCCCACCCCTGTATAGAGCTGGCGCGGCCGCCCGATCTTCTGTTCGGGATCGCCGAGCATTTCCTTCCACTGCGTGATCCAGCCGACGGTCCGCGACAGCGCGAAGATCGGCGTGAACATGCCCTCGGGAAAGCCCATCGCATCGAGAATGATGCCCGAATAGAAATCGACATTCGGATAGAGCTTCTTCTCGACGAAATACTCGTCCTCCAGCGCGATGCGCTCGAGCTCCTTGGCGACCTTGAGGGTCTCGTTGTTCTCGATCCCCATCAGGGCGAGCACCTCATCGGCGCTCTCCTTCATGACCTTGGCGCGCGGGTCGAAATTCTTGTAGACCCGGTGACCGAAGCCCATCAGGCGGAACGGGTCGTCCTTGTCCTTGGCGCGCTTGATGTAGTCGGGGATCTGGTCGACCGTGCCGATCTCGCGCAGCATCTGCAGGCAGGCCTGGTTGGCGCCGCCATGCGCCGGCCCCCACAGACAGGCGATGCCCGCGGCGATGCAGGCGAACGGGTTGGCCCCCGAGGACGATGCCAGCCGCACCGTCGAGGTCGAGGCGTTCTGCTCGTGATCGGCGTGCAGCGTGAGGATCCGGTCCATAGCCCGCGCCAGGATCGGGTTGACCTCGTAATCCTCCGCCGGCACCGCAAAGCACATGCGCAGGAAGTTCGACGCGTAGTCGAGCTCGTTGCGCGGATAGATGAAGGGCTGGCCGACCGAATACTTGTAGGCCCACGCCGCGATGGTGGGCATCTTCGCGATCATGCGGATCGCGGCGACCTCGCGCTGCCACGGGTCGTTGATGTCGGTCGAGTCGTGATAGAAGGCCGACATCGCGCCCACCACGCCGACCATGATCGCCATCGGCGGCGCATCGCGGCGAAAGCCGCGAAAGAAGTTCTGCATCTGCTCGTGCAGCATGGTGTGGTTGGTCACGCGGCTCTCGAAATCCTCGAGCTGCGCGGCGGTGGGCAGATCGCCGTAAAGCAGCAGGTTGCACACCTCGAGGAAATGCGACTTCGTGGCGAGCTGATCGATGGGGTAGCCGCGATACAAGAGCTCGCCCTTGTCGCCGTCGATATAGGTGATCGTCGAGGAGCACGCCGCCGTGGAGGTGAAGCCCGGATCGAAGGTGAACACGTCACCATCGGCGTAGAGCTTGCGGATGTCGATAACATCCGGCCCGAGCGTCGGCGAGCGCATCGGCAGCTCGAGCCTGGTGTCACCGTAGCTCAGCGTGGCGGTCTTGTGGTCGTCGTTCCTGGCCATCCTGCACCCTTTCAAGTTCGCCGGGCGTGCCGGCCTCGCATATGCAAACAGCGCGGGCGGGATCGCTCAATCCGGCATCCCGCGCGCGGCGTCGGTGATACGGGCCAGGCTTTCCTGCCGCCCGAGAACCATCATCATGTCGAAGACACTCGGGCTCACCGTGCGCCCGGCAAGTGCAGCGCGCAAAGGTTGGGCAAGCTTGCCGAGTCCGAGGTCATGATCCGCCGCCACCTTCCCCACGGAATCTTCGAGTGCGTCGCGCGTCCAGCTAGCATTTTGCAGCTGCGGCGTCAATTCTGCCAGTATACTGCGGGATACTGAATCCAGCGCCTTCGCCGCCTTCGCGTCGGGCGTGATCGGCCGCTCGGCGAACAGGAAATGCGCCTGTTCCAGGAGCTGCCCGAAGCCGCGCGCGCGCTCCTTGAGGCAATACATCGCCCGGCCGAGCGCCTCGCGCTGCGCATCGGTGAGCGGCGCTGCCCCGGTCGCGGCCAGCCAGGCCTCGAGTTCGGCCAGCAGCGCCGCGTCTTCGCTCGCGGCAATGTGCTTGCCGGCGAGATTGTCGAGCTTCTTGAAATCGAGCCGCGCCGGCGCGCGGTTGATCCCGCCCAGATCGAACCATTCCAGCGCCTCGGCATCGCTGAAGAATTCCGCGTCGCCATGGCTCCAGCCAAGCCGCGCGAGGTAGTTGCGGATCGCCGCGGCCGGGTAGCCCATGGCGCGGTATTCCTCGACGCCGAGCGCGCCGTGGCGCTTGGAGAGTTTCTTGCCGTCGGGGCCGTGGATCAGCGGAATATGCGCGAATTGCGGCACCGGCCAGCTCATCGCCTCGTAGACCAGCTGCTGGCGCGCGGCATTGTTGAGATGATCGTCGCCGCGGATCACATGCGTGATCCCCATGTCGTGATC
>PUKW01000132.1 GCA_003550665.1 Paracoccaceae bacterium
GAACCTACGATCAACTCTGGGCAGCCGTCGGCCAGGTCTGCGACCTGTTCTCAGACGAGGAGTGCTACAACTTCTTCAAGGCAGCAGGCTATGAGGCCGATTAACCGCGACACGCTCTAGGTGGGCAAGCACCCCGATGAGCACCTTGAGGGTGTATGGCATCGGCGGGCGCGCCGCTTTCCAGGTCTTCAACGATTGCAATCAGCTTCGACGCGTTGGTCGCGCCTTCCGGCATGATCTGCCCGAACTCGCCCGGATAACCGTGTCACGCCGGAGGCGTGCTTTCAGCACGACGGGTTGATCGCCTGTGTCCGCTGACGGATCAGAAGTTCCCCTATCTGAAAGAGCATCGCTGCGCCCTGGGTCTCTTGGCCCTCTACAGGCACAAAGCGCATCGTCGAACGCAGCGCGGCCTCGCAGATCGCCTCGGCATCGGCCGCATCGTTTTTCTGACGCTTCACGAAGGGCTTGACGTATGCGGGAGGGATGAGCCTCACCTCATGACCCAGCTTGCCGATCTCGCGGCCCCAGGAATGCACATCGCCACAGGCTTCCATCGTAACGAGGCTGCGCGGCAGCTGGCTGAAAAACGCCAGCACCCGATCCCGTCCCAGTTTCTTTCGCAGTACTGCACGCCCTGAGGCATCAACCCCATGCACCTGAAACACATTCTTCGCCAGGTCGAGCCCGAGCGCGATGACCTCCGACAGGACCGTCCTCCTTCGTGGCACATCGATGCCGTCGGGGGGCGATCACATCATCAAAGCCGATTTGTTGAGTGAGCCTTTTCGCATGGTTTTCCAAGCCGATCGGGCCCGCCAGCGCGCCGGGTTTTCTTTTTCCGGGGGCGATTCCGAGCGATACTGTGCGACCGCACGGTTTCGAGGCCCGGTGGCCGTAGCAAAATTCCTGCAAGTGCCTGATTTGATTTGGTCGGAGTGGCAGGATTCGAACCTGCGGCCCCTGCCTCCCGAAGACAGTGCTCTACCAGGCTGAGCTACACTCCGACCGCAGGCAAGCGGGTAATGGAGCCTGCAGGCACTTGCAAGGCCGAATTCCGCCTCCTGCGCGCGGTTTCGTCGCGAGGCCTGTCTCGCCGTCAAAGCGGGGACCGCGGCCTCGGAACGCATCGCGGCACCGGCGCCGAGCGGATCGAGACGACCGGTCGGGCGCGGGCGCGCAGGACGGGAGGGCGGGGGGTGCGCGACATGATCCTTCCGCGGGTTGCAACGCGGCATGGCGCCGCCGGTATTGGAGCTGCTTGGTGCGCGTCGTGTTCATCTGCACGAGCGCGCCACCCTGCAGCCCTATGAAGTCGAATGCGCAGCGCGGGCACGATCGGTTCGCGCATATGCGCAGTCGCTCCATGTTGCATGACCCTGCCGCCGCCGCCCGGCGCGACGCCAGTGACCCCGGGTCACCCTCGCGAAGCTGTCCGCGAACGCTTCGCGATCGCGGCCCGGCGCGGCAGATGGCAACCGGGGCCGCCATTCCCGATGCGCAACCCCGCCCGTGGCCCGGCTGATCGAGGCTGACCCACTGCGTCGCGGCGCGCGGCGCGCGGTGTCAGCTGTGCAGCGCGGCGCGGCTCGGGGCGAGCGCCGCTCCGCTGACGCCTTCGCCCGCGATCCGGTCGGGTAAGGGCTCACCGCGCAGGATTGCGGCGGCGCTGCGGGCGAGGGCCGGGGCGGACTGGATGCCGTAGCCGCCCTGACCGGCGAGCCAGAAGAAGCCGTCAGCCTCGGGGGCAAAGCCCGCCACCGGGCAGGAATCCGCAACGAAGCTGCGCAGCCCGGCCCAGCGATGCGCAAGCCGCCGGATCGACATGTCGAAGGCGGCCTCGATGCGCGCGACGCAGACCGCGACGTCGAGCTCCTCGGGCTGGGCGTCACAGGGCGCGCTCGGGGTGGCGTCGGCGGGCGAGATCAGCAGCTTGCCGGCATCGGGCTTGAGATAGAACTGCTCGTCGATATCGAGCACGAGCGGCGCGCCGTCGAGCGCGGTAACGGGCGCATCGATCAGCACGGCGGTGCGTCGCTTCGGGGTAAGCCCCAGCGGTGCGCAGCCCGCGAGCTGCCCGACCTCGTCGGCCCAGGCGCCGGCGGCATTGACCACCAACGGCGCGCGCAGGGTGCCTGCGTGTCCCTCGATTTGCCATGCCCCCGCCCGGCGCTCCAGCCGCTGCACCCGCATCCCGGTGACGACTTCGCCGCCCCGCGCGCTCAGCCGCCGCAGATAAAGCCCGTGCAACGCGCCGACATCGATGTCGGCCGCCGACGCATCGAAGAGCGCCGCGGCCGCGTAGTCGGCGCGCAGGAGCGGCATGCGCGCGCGGGCCTGACCCTCATCGAGCCGCGTGACGGTGCCGCGCTGCTCGCGCTCCATCGCGTCGAGTGCGGCCATCTGATCGGCGCGCGCCACGAAGAGCGTGCCGCGCCGGCGCAGGAGCGGCGCGTCGAGTTCGGGATGCGATTGCTCAAAGAACGGACCCGAGGCACGCGACAGGGCGCGGATCACGGCCGGCCCGTAGCTGCGCATGTAGACGGCCGCGGAGCGCCCGGTGGTGTGGTAGCCGGGCTGGCTTTCGGCGTCGAGCAGCAGGACGCGATGCGTTTCGGCGAGTTCTGCGGCGACCGAGGCGCCCGCGATCCCCGCGCCGATGACGGCGATATCGGCATCCGGGCTCATGCCGGTCCGGCCTGCGCCGCCGCGCGTGCCGCGCGCAGGTTGAGCACCAGCGCCGCGGCCACCGCCCCGAGCCCCGCGAGATTGAGCCAGAGCTCCGCCGTGATCAACAGGAACGCCCCCGCGAAGGCGAGCACCCGCTGCACCAGGCTCAGCCCGACCGACCACCAGCTGATCGTCGCTGCTGCCAGCGCCACCACCCCGATCGCCTTGAAGGCGAAAGTCACCGCGATGTCGAGCGGCTCGCCGCGAAACAGCAGCTCGGGATTGTAGACGAACATGAAGGGGATCGTGAAGGCGACCCAGCCGAGGCGCAGCGTGTCCTTCACGGCACGGGTCCAGCGGATCCCGGCGATCGCCGCGGCGGCGTAGATCGCGGTACAGACCGGGGGCGTGATGGTGGCGAGGATGGCGAAGTAGAAGGCGAACATGTGCGCATCGAGCCGCGGCACGTCGAGCGCGGTCAGCGCCGGCGCCGCGAGCGACGCCGAGAGCACATAGGCCGCCGTCGTCGGCATCCCCATCCCGAGGATGATGCAGGCCAGCATCCCCATCACCAGCACCAAGAGCAGATCCGCGCCCCCCACGGCGACCATCATCTGTGTGAATTTCACCCCGACACCCGTCGCGGCGATGAAGGAGACGACGATCTGCGCGACGAAGGCGAGCACCGCCATCTGCGCGAGGCTCACCCCGGCGCGGCGCAGGATATCCACGAAGATGCGGCATTTCTCGAGGAGCCCGTGCTCCCAGTTGAGCAGGAAGAACACCCCCAGCGTCACAAGGATCGCGCGCGAGCCGGCATACTGGATCGAGCGCCCCTCGACGAGCAGATAGATGATCACCGCCACGGGCAGGACGAGCTGCAGGAAGAACATCGGCGTGAAGACCTTGCGCGCGCGCGGGATCCGGTCGTGCGGCACCGGCGCGATCCCCTCCTTGCGCGCGGCGAGGTGAATGACGAGGAAATTGCCCAGGTAGAACAGGATCGCCGGCAACAGCGCGGCGAGCGCGATGGTGGCATAGGGAATGCCCACGATCTCGGCCATCACGAAGGCGCCCGCCCCCATGATCGGCGGCATGAGCTGGCCGCCGGTGGAGGCTGTGGCCTCGACGCCGACGGCGAAGGCGGGCCGGTAGCCGAGCCCCTTCATCATCGGGATCGTGAGCGAGCCCGTCGCCGCGGCATTGGCCATGCCCGAGCCCGAGATCGTTCCCATCAGCGACGAGCCCACCGTCGAGACCTTCGCCGCGCCGCCCGTGGTGCGCCCGGCGATGCACAGCGCCGCATCCATGAAGGCGCGCCCGCCGCCCGTGCCCATCACGAACAGCCCGAACAGGATGAAGGTCGAGATCACCGTGGCCGAGAGGCCGGGCAGCAGCCCCCACAACCCGCTGTCGAACATGAACAGCCGGCTGACCATCATCTCCATGGTGAAGCCCGAATGCGACCAGCGCCCAGGCATCGCGGGGCCGAAATAGGAATAGAAGAGCGCGATCACCGCGAGCACGATCAGGCTCCAGCCGAGTGTGCGCCGGCACGCCTCGAAGAACGCCACCAGCAGCGCCCCGGTGAGCCAGTATTCGATCGGATCGGGAAACAGCCGCCGGGTCATCATGTCGTCCCAGTTGACGACCACATAGGCGGTGGGCACCACCGCAGCCGCGAGCAGCAGCCAGTCGTAGATCGGCAGCCCCCGGTCGCGATCGGCGCGGCGCCCGGCAAAGAAGGCGATCGCCAGAACCGCGCCGAACATCCCGTGAATCGCGCGCTGCTGCATGTGCGGCAAGGTGCCGAAGAAGGCGGTGTAGAGCTGAAAGACCGAGAACGCGATGGCTACGCCGGCGAAGGCCAGCCCCTGCCAGCCGGGCAGGTTGCGCCCGATCGCGCCCTCCTCCTGCGGCGTTTCGCTGGGCGTGCCGGGCTGCGGCGTGCGCTGAGGATCGGAGGCGTCCGACATCGTCGATGACCCTGATCGTTGACGGTGATCTCCGCGCACGGTGCGCGGCAAACGACCCCGCCGCGTCCGATGGCGCGGCGGGGCGCGGGCGTCAGCCCTCGTAGTCGTCGGGGATCAGCGCCTCGGGCACGTCGTGCCCGGCCTCCATCAGATAGGCCACGACGCCGGCGTGCAGCGGCACCGTGCCGAACTCCATCGTCTCGGCCAGCAGATCGGGCATGTCGGCGGGATAGACATCCGCGAGCTTTTCCGGCTCGCCAAAGGTGACGCGGGCGATCTCGTAGGCTTCCTCGTCGGTGATTTCCGAGGCGTCGACGAGAATGCCATATGCCAGCCCCTTGGCGATCGCCGGGTCGTCCTGGCCGTCATAGACCCCGGCGGGGATGTCGAAGGTCACGGCGAGCCCCGCCTCGCGGATCGCCTCGGCCTGCTCATCGGTGAAGCTGATGAGCCGCAGATCGGTCCCGGTCTGCATCTCCTCGATGAGCGAATCGGGGCGATCGGTGCCCGCCGCGGTCTTGAAAAAGCCGTCGATGCGCCCGTCGCGGACGAAGTCGGCCGCATCGCTCATCCCGGCGCGCTCCCAGTTCGGCTCGATGCCCAGATGCTCGAAGACCGCGACGGTCGCATCCTCCGTCGCGGTTCCGAGCCCGCCGGGATTGATCGTGGCGCCGTCGAGTTCCTCGATGCTCGCGATGCCCGAATCCGCGCGCACGACGAGCACGTTGGGCGAGGTCATGGTCACCGTGATGAGGCGGATATTCTCGTTGGCGTCGCCGTCCCATTCGCCGGTGCCGGCGATCTGATGCGGGGCGAGCAGCAGGTTGGCAATGCCCATCGGGGTCTGACCGGCATGGGTCATGCGCTGGCTGTCACCGGCGCCGCCGGTCTCCACGACGCTGATATTTCGGATATCGGTCTCGTCATTGATGATCGAGGCGTAGCCGGCGAAGAAGCTGTACCACCCAGACGAGGAGCTCGTGGTGGCAAAGCTGATGTCGCCATCCTGCGCCTGCGCGGCGAGCGGCAGGGCGAGCGCCGCAGCTATGGCGGTGGTTGCGCGCCGGGCTCTGCGAGTGATGTGACGGGTCATCGAGGGTCTCCCTGCTGGTTTCATTCTCCTTGTTGCCGGGTTGCTGGCGCAAGCGACGCGGCTTCGCTCGGTGCGCCCGGCGTCGTGAGGTTATCAAAACTTCGTGATTCCGGAAGGCCCTTCCCGCAATTTTCACGCCGCGCGATGCGCCGCCTGTGACGGCGCCGTGCGGGCTCGCCCTGCCATGCAGCGCGCGTGGTCGCGATGCGCAGGACCGGGCTGCATGCATGCGCCGCTTTGCGCGTCGGTCATGCCAGCATCTGCCGGCGCAACATCACCGGCTGCGCCGCCTCGTCGAGCGCCGCGTCGCTCATGCGCAGGACCTCCCCGGCCGTGACATCGCGGGTCAGGACGACCCCATGCGCGAGGCCGATGGGCAAGAGCGCCTCGGTGCGCGACCGGGCGGCCGGCACGGCCTTGCCCCAGACCGTCCAGCCGCCTTCGCCGTCCAGCTGCTCGCCCGCGCGCATGTCGCGCTTGGCGACGGCGACCGCATCGCCGTGCCAGCCGCGGGTCTGCCCCGTGGGCTCCGACCGCAGCGCCGCCGACAGCACCGATACCGACAGCTCCAGCCCGATCAGGTGGAAGGGCTTGTACATGGAAGCATAACGCCCGGTAGTATCCGTGGGCAGCCCGTATTGGCGAAAACAGGCCGCCGCATAGTCGTTCGGGGCCCTTAGCACCACATAGACGCCCCAGCGCAGGTCGCGGAAGACCGGCCGGCCGTCGCGCTCAAGGCTGGAGACCACCTCCACCATCCCGTCGCGCGCGAGCTGCCCGCCCAGCGGCCGCGGACGCAGTACATGAGCCAGATCATCCACCCCGCAGGGCGGAAAGCCGAGCCCGTCCCCGGGCACATCGAGATCGCAGGCATTGGCAATCGCGGCCATCTCGATGGCGGATTTCGTGCCGTCGAGGAAGCTGTTGAACATCTGCGGGTTCATCCCGGCGGCCGCCGCCGCCTCGGGGGTCAGGCCATAATGCGACCACACGTCATCCGGGGTGACCTGATGATAGGCGGGCAGGTATTTCGTCCCCTTGCCGGCGGCCGCGACCTCGAAGCCCGTGGCGCGCGCCCAGTCCACCATCTCGGCCACCAGCGCGGGCTGATCGCCGTAAGCCATGCTGTAAACCACCCCGGCCGCGCGCGCCTGCCCGGCCAGTACGGCGCCCGCCAGCACATCGGCCTCGACATTGACCATCACGATATGCGCCCGCGCCGCGATCGCCGCCAGCGCATGGGCAATGCCCGGCCCCGGCGCGCCCGTGGCCTCGATCACCACATCGACGCCCGCCTCGGCGGCGGCAGTGCCGCTGTCCAGAAACGCGGTGCGCGCAATCCGAGCCTCGTCCCAGCCCACGGCGCGGCAGGCCGCGCGGGCGCGGTCGGGGTCGAGGTCCGCGATATGGGTCACCTCCAGCCCCGCGATATGCGGGACCTGCGACAGGAACATCGAGCCGAACTTGCCCGCCCCGATCAATGCGGCGCGCACTGGGCGCCCCTCGGACGCGCGCTCCGCGGCCAGCCTGGCCAGATTCATGTCAGATCCTCCCCGTCACCGGCAGCCGCAGATCGCCTGCCATGCGCGCCCAGAATGCGCGCAAATCCCGGGCTGATCAAACTCGGTATCGCGCGTGCCCGCGCGCGAGCGGGATATGAGTGGTGAACCGGGTTGATCATGCGCCCCCGGGGCGCGAGGGCGTGTCACGCCATGCGGCATGAGTGAAGGTCCGGCCGCCTCGCGTGCGGCGCTCAGTCCAGCAGGAACATCACGAGCGCGGCGTAGAACAGCAGGGTCGCGGTCAGCACGATGATGTGCCAGATCGTGTAATGAAACGGCAGGCGCGTCCAGAGGTAGAACACCACGCCGAGCGTGTAGAGCACGCCACCCGCTGCCATCAGCACGACGGCCGGCATTGGCAAGGCGGCGAACACGTCCCGCCCGGCAACGACGCCGGCCCAGCCCATCCCAAGATACAGCGCCAATCCGAGCCAGCGCCAGCGCGCGGGCGAGATCAGCTTCAGCGCCATCCCCACGAGGGCCGTGCCCCACAGGCCGATCGTCAGGGCGAGACCCTGCCCGGACAGGAGCGCGAAGGGCGTGTAGGTCGCGGCGATCTTGAAATAGATCGCGCAATGGTCCAGCCGCTGGAACAGCCAGCGCAGTGGGGCCTGCGGATTGAGATTGTAGAGCGCGGAGCAGAAGATCATCGCCGCGAGGGCGGTGCCGTAAATGCTGACCGCAAGGAGCGCGGAGCCGTCGTCACGGGTCAACATCGTCAGGACGATCAGCGCCGGGACCGCCAGCGCGATCACGGCCATCCCCACGATGTGGACGACCGCGTCCGAGTGTCGCTCGGCGGGGCTGAAATCGCGTTGCTGACGGGCGTCGTGCCGCATGGGAAGCCGATCCTGACTGCGAGCCTGAAGGTAGTCCGGTCGTGAGCCGCTACAATGATCCGGCCGCTGCAAGGCTCGGTGACGCTGCGCGCGTTCATCGAAGTGCGTCGCGATCATGCCCGCGTGATCGGCGACTTGTCATGTGAAAAGTGCCGTCCTTGCGGACGCTGCGAGGGGCCGAAAAGTCCTGCACTCGCGTGGCTAATCACAAAAGGTTACCGATTTCAGTAGGTTAAGTGTCCGGCTGGTGGGTGAGCCGCGCCGGATTTGCCGGAGGCTCCGCCTCTTGAGTAGGATTGAGCATCATCAGCAAGATCACGATCAAGTATTCCGCTTAGATGCGCGAGCGCGCTGTGCGGCTGGTTCTAGACAACGAGGGTCGGCACGCGTCGCGCTGGCAGGCGGTGATGTCGATCGCGGCGAAGATCGGCTGCACGCCGCAGACACTGAACGATTGGGTCAAGAAGGCCGAGGTTGACAGCAGCCAGCGTGCGGGCATCCCGACAGAGATGGCTGATACCAAC
>PUKW01000099.1 GCA_003550665.1 Paracoccaceae bacterium
CGCGCGCGCGCGATCACGTTTTCGCGCGCGCCGCGTTGCGAGGGGCGGTCCGGCGGAACGCTGCCGAAAGGGCTTTACACCGTGCGTCAATCGGCACACCATATGTTGGGGCGATCTTACGCGAATACTGCCTTGATAGTATCACGCGCAGCGTCTTGTGGGGCCGATCCCCACGGAACCGACATGAGAGGGGACCCGGCCATGCCCGTCACCGACACGCTGCACGCTCAGGACGATCTGCTGCATCCGATCGACCTCGTCGAGGCCCTCGCGCAACAGCACGAGTGGGCCTTCGACCGCCTCGCGGACGATCAGATCGCGATGGAGGTCGAGGGGCAATGGCGCACCTACGCCATTACGCTGGCCTGGTCGGCCCGCGACGAGACGCTGCGGCTGATCTGCACCTTCTCGGTCGAACCGCCCGCGCACCGGCTCGGTGCATTGCTCACGCTGCTCAACGGCGTCAATGAACGCTGCTGGGACGGCGCCTTCACCTATTGGGACGAGCAGGGGCTGATGGTCTGGCGCTACGGGCTCGTGCTCGATGGCGGGCAGATGGCCGCGCCGGGCCAGATCGACCGCATGATCGCCGCCGCCGTCGAGGGTAGCGAGCGGTTCTACCCGGCGTTTCAACTCGTCGCCTGGTCCGATCAGGACGCCGAGGCGGCGTTGCAGGTGGCGATCGGGCGCACCTATGGCCGGGCCTGACGCGCAGGAGGGGGCATGACCTTCGACGATATCAACCGGCGCGGCATCGTGCTTCTGGGATGCGGCAAGATGGGATCAGCAATGCTGCAGGGCTGGCTCGATCGCGGGCTCGATCCGGGCGCGGTGTGGGTGCGCGACCCGAACCCGTCGGACTGGCTGCGCGGGCTCGGCGTGCATCTCGACGAGCCCGACCCGGCGGCGCCCGCGGTCGTGCTCGTAGCCGTGAAGCCGCAGATGATGGATGACGCGCTGCCCGGCGTTGCGGCGCATGGCGGCGGCGGCACGCTCTTCGTCTCGATCGCCGCCGGCACGCCGATCGCGCGCCTCGAGGCGGCGCTCGGGGCCGGCACGCCGATCGTGCGCGCGATGCCCAACACCCCGGCCGCGATCGGGCGCGGCATCACGGCGCTGATCGGCAACGCGCATGTGGGCGAGCCCGGGCTGGCGTTGTGCGAGACTCTGCTGGCCGCCGTGGGCGAGACGGTGCGCCTTGACCTTGAGGGCCAGATGGACGCGGTGACCGGCGTGTCGGGCTCGGGGCCGGCCTATGTGTTTCACATGATCGAGGCGCTCGCCGCCGCCGGGGAGGCCGAGGGGGTGGCGCCGGACCTCGCGATGCAGCTCGCTGCGGCGACGGTGTCGGGCGCGGGCGCGCTCGCCGCCGAATCGGGCGACAGCCCGGCGCGGCTGCGCGAGAATGTGACCAGCCCCGCGGGCACCACGGCGGCGGGGCTCGCGGTCCTCATGGACGAGACCGACGGCCTTGCCCCGCTGATGCGGCGCACCGTGGCCGCGGCGGCGGCGCGGGCGCGCGAACTCGGCGGCTGAGCGGGCTTGCCACGGGCGCGGCGCTGAGCAAGGATGCGGAATCATCACGGGGCCGCCATGACCGACACGATCAGCTTCGACGACTTCCTTCGGGTCGATATCCGCGCCGGGCGCATCACCCGCGCCGAGCCCTTCCCCGAGGCCCGCAAGCCGTCCTACCGGCTGTGGCTTGATTTCGGCCCGCAGATCGGCGAGCGACGCAGTTCCGCGCAGATCACCGAGCATTACGCCCCCGATGACCTCGTCGGCCGGCAGGTCCTCGCGGTGGTGAATTTCCCGCCGCGCCAGATCGGGCCGATGCGCTCCGAGGTGCTGGTGCTGGGGCTGTCGGATGAAGATGGCGCGGTCGTGCTGGTCGCCCCCGAGCGCGCGGTGCCCGACGGGGCGCGGCTGCACTGATGGCGCGGCTTCTGATCACCCGCCCGCTGCCCGACGCCGTGCTCGACGCCGCGCGCGCGCATCACGACGTCACCGCCCGCGACAGCACCGGCCCTCTCGACTCGGCCGAGCTCGACGGCGCGCTCAGCGATTACGACGCGGTGCTGGCGACGCTCGGCGACGCCTTCTCGGCGGACGTCTTCGCGCGCGCCGGGACGCCGCGCTGCAGGGTGATCGCCAATTTCGGCGTGGGCTACAACCACATCGACGCGGCGGCCGCCCGGAACGCTGGTGTCACCGTCACCAACACCCCGGGCGTCGTCACCGATGCGACCGCCGACATCGCGCTCACGCTCATCCTGATGAGCGCGCGCCGCGCCGCCGAGGGCGAGCGGCTGGTGCGCGCGGGCGACTGGACCGGCTGGCACCCGACGCAGATGCTCGGCCTGCATGTCACCGGAAAGACGGTGGGAATCGTCGGCATGGGGCGCATCGGCAAGGCCATCGCGCGGCGCTGCCATCACGGTTTCGACATGGATGTGGTGTTTCACAACCGCTCGCGCGTCGAGGATCCCGGCGTTCCCGCCCGCCAGCTCGAAACGCTGCACGAGGTCATGGCGGCGGCGGATATCGTCGTGGCAGCGGTGCCCGGCGGCGCGGCCACGCATCACCTGATCGACGCGCAGGCCATCGCCGCGATGCGTCCGGAGGCGTATCTCGTCAATATCTCGCGCGGCGACGTGATCGACGAGGCCGCCCTGATCGCAGCGCTCGAAACCGGGCGCATCGCCGGCGCCGGACTCGACGTCTATGAGCGCGAGCCCGAGGTGCCCGCGCGGCTGCGCGCGCTCGACAACGCGGTGCTGCTGCCGCATCTCGGCACCGCCGCGCTCGAGGTTCGTACCGCGATGGGGATGATGGCGCTCGACAATCTCAATGCCGTGCTCGACGGCGCGGAGCCGCCGAACAAGGTCTGAAATCAGGGACCTGCGCGCCCGGCTTCAGAGATTGCTCAAAGCATGCCCTTGCGCGGGTTCTGCGGATCGCGCGGCTCCCAGCGCTCGAGGAAGGCCGTAAGCTCCGGGTCCTCCTTCTCGGGCAGGGTCACATGCAGGCGCACATACTGGTGCCCGCGCCGGCCGGTCTTGCGGTTGCGGATACCCTTGTCGCGCAGGCGCAGAACCTTGCCGGTGCTCGATCCCTTAGGCACCGTCAGCGTCACCGGCCCGGCGATCGTCGGCACCTCGATCTTCGCGCCGAGCCCCGCTTCCTTGAGTGTCACAGGCACAGCGACATGAATGTCGTCGCCCTTGCGCTCGAAGAAGGGGTGCGGCTTCACGCGCAGTTCCACGAGCGCGTCGCCCGCATCTCCGCCGCCCATCCCGGCACCGCCCTGCCCCTTCAGGCGCAGCGTCTGCCCGTCCTCGGCGCCCTCGGGGATGCGCACCCGCAGGGTCTTGCCCTCGGGCAGCGTGATGGTCTGGATCGCGCCATTGGCGGCCTCGAGAAAGCCGATATCGAGCTTGTAGGCCGCATCCGCACCGCGCGCGCGCACGCCGCGCCCGCCGCCGAAGCCACCCCCGAAGGCGCCGCCGAACGGCCCGCCCCCGCCGCCGAAGGCGCGGGTGAAGAAGGATTCGAGGTCCTCGGCGTCGCCACCGCTGAAACCGCCCGCCGCACCGCGCTGAAATCCCGCGCCCGGCCCGGCGCCGGAGGCCCCGGCAAAGTCGCGGTAGAAATGCTGGCGCGGCTGTTCGGCTCCGCTGGCGTCGATCTCGCCGGCGTCGAAGCGCCGCCGCTGCTCGGGGTCGGCGAGCAGATCATGGGCGGCGGAAATCTCGGAGAATATCTCCGCGGCCTTCGGGTTGTCCGGGTTGAGATCCGGGTGATGCTTGCGCGTGAGCTTGCGAAACGCGCGCTTGATGTCGTCCTGCGACGCGGATCGGTCGAGTCCGAGTGTCTTGTACGGGTCCTTCATGGGCACTGTCCATTGCTTCCCCGGCGCCGCAACGGCGCCGCGCTTGTCCTGCGAGGTTGCCCATTAGGTATGTGCTGCGCCCCCATGCGCAAGATGTCGCCGATGGATCGGCCGCTCAGGCCGCGGCGGTGGCCTCCTGCGCGGCGCCGCGCAGCCGCGCCACCATCGCGCGCAGCCCGTTCGAGCGCTGCGCCGAGAGATGCTCCTGAAGGCCGAGTCGCGCGAGTTCGGCCGGCGCGTCGATCTCGACGACCTCACCGACGCTGCGCCCGCCGTAAAGCGTGTGCAACACCGCGATCAGGCCGTTGACAATCATCGCGTCGCTCTCGCCCTGGAAGTCGAAACGCGCCTCGGGTCCGGCGCCGTCGATCCGCGGCACGATCCAGACCTGGCTGGCGCAGCCATCGACCTTGGTCGCCGGCACCCGCAGCGCCGCGTCGAGCGGCTCCATCGCCTTGCCCAGCTCGATGACATGGCGGTAGCGATCCTCCCAGTCATCGAGGAATTCGAACGTCTCGACCAGCTCTTCGAAGTCTTCGCGTGCCACGCTGCCCTCCTGCTCTGGGGCGAAACCTAGGCGCGCGGGCCACAAACGTCCAGAGTCGCGCGCGGGCGGCTTTTCATGGGCGGCGCTTTGGGCTAGGCCTGCGGGCAAGCAAACGGGGGTCCGTGATGAAGAAGGCAGTGCTCGCAGTGACCCTGCTGGCCCTTGGAGGGTGCGGCGGCTTCGGAGATTCGCGGGCGAACCCGCTGAACTGGTTCGGATCCGACCCGGACGCCGCGGCGCAGGCCCAGCGCCCGGCCGAGGGCCGCCTCGTGCCCGAGGGCGGCTATCAGTGGGACCGCGACGATCGCGAGGCCGTGGGCCGGATCTCGGAGATGGAGATCCATCCGGTGCGCGGCGGCGCGGTGGTGCGCGCGGCGAGCGTGCCGCCCGAGCAGGGCTGGTCGCAGGCCGCGCTCGTGCCAGAGAACCAGGGGGTGCCGGAGGGCGGCGTGCTCACGCTGCGCTTTGCCGCCTCGCCGCCGCCGCAGGCGATCCGGGTGGGGCGCGAGTCCTCGCGCGAGATCACCGCCGCGATCCATCTCGAAGCGCGCGATCTCTCCGGCGTGCGCGAGATCGTCGTGGTCGGTGACGAAAACAGGATGAGCGCCCGGCGCTGACTCACAAGGCGATCACCGCGATACGCCCGGCGCGCGTTCCGAGGGCGATTTCGCCGCGGCACAGGCGCAACGCGTCGTCACCGAAGACCTCCCTGCGCCAGCCCGCCAGCGCCGGCAGATCGCGCATCCCTCCCGCAATCGCGTCGAGATCGGCCGCGCTCGCGATGAGCTTGGCGGCGACGCCCGACTCCTCGGACTTGGTCTTGAGCAACACCCGCAGGAGATCGGCCAGCGCCGGATCGACATCGAGCTGCGCGCGCCCGTTCTCGGCCACGGGGTGGTCCTCCGGCGGCGCCTCCTGCCCGGTCCTGACCGCATTCAGGATACCCTCCGCGATCGCCCCGCGCCGCGCATCGCGCTGCAACAGCCGCGACCGGGCGAGCGCATCCTGCGACGTCGGCTTGGTCGAGGCCAGCTCGAGCAGCGCATCATCCTTGAACACCCGGCTGCGCGGGATGTCGTTCGACTGCGCGTATTCCTCGCGAAAGCGCGCGAGTTCGCGCACGACGGACAGGAACCTGCCCGAATTCGTCCGCGTCTTGACCCGCATCCACGCTGTCGCCGGATCGACTACATAGGTCGCCGGATCCGTCAGCGTGCGCAGTTCCTCCTCGACCCATTCGGTGCGCCCCGTGGTGCGGATCTGTTCGGACAGCACCTCGTAGATCACCCGCAGATGCGTCACATCGGCGAGCGCGTAGGCCTTCTGCGCATCCGAGAGCGGCCGGCGCGCCCAGTCGGTGAAGCGCGAGGTCTTGTCGAGCGCGGCCTTGGCGACCTTGCGCACCAGCGTCTCGTAACCGACCTGCTCGCCGAAGCCGCACACCATCGCCGCGACCTGCGTATCGAAAAGCGGGCGCGGGAAGACCCCGCCCTGGATATAGAAGATCTCCAGATCCTGGCGCGCGGCGTGCAGCACCTTCACGGTGCTCTCGTCGCGAAACAGATCAAAGAGCGGATCGAGCGAGATATCCCCCTCGATCGGATCGACGAGCACCGCCTCGCCGTCGCCGGGCAGCGCCATCTGGATCAGGCAGAGCCTCGCGTAATAAGTCCGCTCGCGGATGAACTCGGTATCGATGGTGACGTAGGCGCCCTCGCGGGCGGCGTCGCAGAATCGGGCGAGATCCTCGGTCGTGGGAATCGTGCGCATATGCCTTCCGGTAACCTGCATGGCCGCGCCGGGGCGCGCCTTGGTGATAGGCAATCGCGGGAGCGAATGAAACCCCCGGCCTCAAGGCAGGAAGAGCACCTCCCGGTTGCCCTCGGCCACCCGGCGCAGCACCGCCGGATAGAGCCGGTGCTCCATCTCGCGCACCCGCGCCGCGAGCGTCTCGACCGTGTCGCCGGACCGCACCGGCACCCGCCCCTGCCCCAGCGTGGGCCCGTCATCGAGCGCGGCGGTGACCTCATGGACGGTGCAGCCCGCCTCGGACTCGCCAGCCGCCAGCGCGCGCGCATGGGTGTCGAGTCCACGATATTTCGGCAGAAGCGACGGATGAATATTGAGCATCCGCCCCGAGAAGGTCGCCATGAAGGGCGGCGACAGAACCCGCATGAACCCCGCCAGCGCGACCAGGTCCGGCCGCGCCGCCCGCAGCGCGACCATCATCGCCGCCTCGAAGCCGGCACGGTCGACATGGGCGCGGTGATCGACGACGCGGGTTGCGATGCCGAGGGCGCGAGCACGCTCCAGCCCCGGCGCCGCGGGCTCGTTCGACAACACGAGCACCGGCCGCGCCGGGTGATCGCCGGTCATGCTCTCGGCGAGCGCGACCATGTTCGACCCGGCCCCCGAAAGCAGGATGGCGACCCGCTTCAAGACAGCTCGCCCAGGTATCGCACCCCAGTGCCGCGCACGACCGTTCCGAGCCGGATGACCTGCTCGCCCGCCGCCTCGAGCAGCGCGGCGAGCGCCTCCGCCCGATCCGGCGCGACGGCCGCCACGAGGCCGACTCCCGCGTTGAAGGTCGTAACAAGGTCCACCGTGTCGAGCCCGCCCGCCGCGCGCAGCCACGCGAACACCGGCGGCAGCCGCCACGCCCCGAGGTCAATCTCGGCGCCGAGCCCCTCGGGCAGGATGCGCGGCAGGTTCTCGGTCAGCCCGCCGCCGGTGATGTGGGCGAGCCCGTGCACGCCGCCGGACCGGATCGCGTTGAGCGCCGGGCGCACATAGAGCCGAGTCGGGCGCAGGAGCTCTTCGCCCAGCGCGGCGTCCGCGAACGGCGCCGCCGCATCCCAGCCGAGCCCGACCTGCGCGACGATCCGGCGCACCAGCGCATAGCCGTTCGAATGCACCCCGTCCGAACCGAGCCCGAGCAGCACATCGCCCGCACCGACCCCGTCGGGCAGCGCCGTACCGCGCTCCATCGCGCCCACGGCGAAGCCGGCAAGGTCGAAATCGCCGGGCGCATACATTCCCGGCATCTCCGCCGTCTCGCCCCCGATCAGCGCGCACCCCGCCGCCGCGCAACCCTCCGCGATGCCCTCCACCACCGGAGCGGCCGCATCGACGGAGAGCTTGCCGGTGGCGAAATAGTCGAGGAAAAACAGCGGCTCGGCCCCCTGGCAGACGAGATCGTTGACACACATCGCCACGAGGTCGATGCCGATCGTGTCGAGCCGCCCGGTATCGATGGCGATGCGCAGCTTGGTCCCGACCCCGTCGGTGGCAGCGACCAGGATCGGGTCCGAAAACCCCGCCGCGCGTGGATCGAACAGCGCCCCGAAGCCGCCCAGCCCGGCCATGGTGCCGGGCCTTTGCGTGCGCGCCGCGGCGGGCTTGATCCGCTCGACGAGCCGCGCGCCCGCATCGATATCGACACCGGCCGCGCGGTAGCCCGACTCGCCGCGATTTCCGTTCACCATCGCCTTGCCCCCCGGTCTCGCCGCGCCTTAGACGATCCCCCGCCCTTACGCAACGCCGGCCCTGCTTGACGCAGCCGGTAGCGCCCACTAAGCAGTTCGCGGCGCGGGCCCGTAGCTCAACTGGTTAGAGCAGAGCGCTCATAACGCTTTGGTTGGGGGTTCGAGTCCCTCCGGGCCTACCACGATTTCAATGACTTAGTTCAAAAATACGGTATTCTCAGGGGTTCAATGAACCTTCGCTCGACATGATAGCTTCATCTGTCCCTGCGGAAAATGGCGTACGTCATTGAAAATACGATATTTTAAGCTCTCGATGCGACAATACGCTTGTTGCGGGAAGGTTCCGGAGCCATGCCTCGGAAACTGTCCTGATGCACCAAGATCGCTGTGATCGGCCCCCACCGGGTGGTCCAGTCGGAATGTTAGTGCATCACTGGTCTCTGGGCCAGCGGGGGCGTGGCCGTCGCAGCGTTTTGAGTTGGCGCAGACGGCCACGCGGCGAGCGCCGGAACGAAGACCTCGGGGCCGGGGGGCTGTAGCTGAGCGATCCATGCGGGCGAACGGTATTGTAATGACGACGCCAGCTTTCGATCACGATCCGGGCCTCGTTGAGCGTGTAGAATATCTCCCCGTCGAGCAGCTCGTCGCGCAGGCGGGCATTGA